>CALXJG010000003.1 GCA_944388565.1 uncultured Clostridia bacterium | reverse complement strand
ATGTGAATTGATTGCAACTTTTTTATGCAAAAAAGGTTGAAGTTCTTTTACACACCCCAACCTAAATTATACAGTCAAACTTCTTTTTGTTCTTTTTCTACATTTATTATATATATCAATTGACAAACATTCGTTTATAATGTATAATATGAATGTATAAAAAGGAAGTATTGATATGAATGATAAATTAATAATAAAAGGTGCAAAAGAGCATAATTTAAAAAATATAGATATTGAGATTCCAAGAGATAAATTAGTAGTTTTTACAGGACTTTCTGGTTCTGGTAAATCCTCTCTTGCATTTGATACAATTTATGCAGAGGGTCAAAGAAGATATGTTGAATCTTTATCTGCTTATGCAAGACAATTTTTAGGATTAATGGAAAAGCCAGATGTAGAATTAATAGAGGGGCTTTCGCCAGCTATTTCTATTGATCAAAAAACTACTTCAAAAAATCCTCGTTCAACAGTTGGAACAGTTACAGAAATATATGATTATTTAAGATTATTATATGCTAGAGTTGGAGTTCCACATTGCCCTATATGTGGTAAGAGAATAAAAAAACAAAGTGTTGATGAAATTGTAGATCAAATACTTTATTATGAAGAAGGAACAAAAATACTAGTTATAGCACCTATAATACGTGGTAAAAAAGGTGAACATGTTAAAATATTAGAACAAGTTGTAAAAGATGGTTTTATACGCGCTAGGATTGATGGGGAAAATGTTGATCTATCTGATGGAATTCCTGAACTTGATAAACAAAAGAAACATAATATTGATATTGTTGTAGATAGACTTGTTGTTTCAGATGATATAGCTCAAAGATTAACTGATTCAGTAGAACTTGCTTTAAGGTATGCAAATAATTTAGTTTTAATTGCTAGGTTAGATGGAGAAGAGCAACTATTTTCACAAAATTATGCATGTCCTGATTGTGGTATAAGTTTAGAAGAATTAACACCAAGAATGTTCTCTTTTAACAGTCCATTTGGTGCATGTCCTGATTGTACTGGACTTGGAGAATTACTTAGAATAGACGTAGACAAAATAATGCCAAATAAAGAAAAGAAACTTAATGATTATGCAGCAATTCAAGGTTGGTCTGGTGCTGGAAGTATAGTTGATGGAATTAGCAAAATGTATATAGATGGACTATGTGAGCATTATGGAGTTGACCCTAATACTAAATTGAAAGATCTACCAAAGAAATTTATGGATATTCTTTTATATGGTAGTAAAGGAGAAAAAATCAAGTTTGTACATAATACTAGAACTTTATCAAGAGAGTTTGAATCTGAATTTGAGGGTGTAGTAAATACATTGCAAAGAAGATTTACTGAAACTAAATCAGCTGGTATGAAAACATACTATGAACAGTTTATGTCTACAAGTCATTGTAATACTTGTGATGGAGCAAGATTAAAAAAAGAAAGTCTAGCTGTTACAGTTGGAAATTTGAATATACATGAACTTTGTAATAAAAATATACAAGCAATTAAGGATTTTATTAATGCTACTTATGAGAAAATGTCAAATAAAAATAAAATGATATCAGAACAAATAGTTAAAGAATTAAACAGTAGATTACAATTTTTAATAGATGTTGGTCTTAATTATTTAACTTTGTCAAGAGCATCTGGTTCTTTATCTGGTGGTGAGGCACAAAGAATAAGACTTGCAACACAGATTGGTTCTGGACTTACAGGAGTATTGTATATATTAGATGAGCCAAGTATTGGATTACATCAAAGGGATAATGAAAAATTACTAAATTCACTTAAAAAGATGAGAGATTTAGGAAATACATTAATAGTTGTAGAACATGATGAAGACACAATGAAAGAAGCAGATTATATAGTAGATATTGGTCCCGGTGCTGGCGTACATGGAGGTAATGTAGTATTTAGTGGAAAGCCAAAAGATATATTAAACTGTGAAGAATCAATAACTGGTAAATATTTAAGTGGAAAATTAAAAATAGAAGTACCTAAAAAAAGAAGGAAACCAGAAAATGGTTATATAGAGATAAAAGGTGCAAGAGAGCATAATTTAAAGAAAATTAATGTTAAAATTCCTGTAGGTGTATTTAACTGTGTAACTGGTGTTTCTGGAAGTGGAAAATCAACACTTGTAAATGAGATATTATATAAGGCTGTGGCAAAAACGATTAATCGTAGTAACGTTACACCAGGTAAACATGACAAAATACTTGGACTTGATAAAATAGATAAAATAATAAATATAGATCAATCTCCAATAGGAAGGACACCACGTTCTAATCCAGCAACTTATACAGGTATGTTTGATCCTATAAGAGATTTATTTGCTGCTACTAATGAAGCAAAAATGAGAGGATATCAAAAAGGAAGATTTAGTTTTAATATTCCTGGTGGTAGATGTGAGGCTTGTTCTGGTGATGGTATTATAAAAATTGAAATGCACTTTTTACCTGATGTATATGTTCCATGTGAAGTATGTAAAGGCAAAAGATATAGTAGAGAAACTTTAGAAGTAAAATATAAAGGTAAAAGTATAAGTGATGTACTTAATATGACAGTAGAAGAAGCTCTAGATTTCTTTAAAAATATAAGTACTATAAAAAATAAATTACAAACTTTAATGGATGTTGGACTTGGATATATTAAACTTGGACAACCATCTACAACTTTATCAGGCGGTGAGGCACAAAGAATAAAACTTGCTACAGAACTTTCAAAACGTTCAACAGGGCAAACATTATATATATTAGATGAGCCTACAACAGGTCTTCATATGGCAGATGTTCATAAACTGATTGGTATATTACAACGTTTAACAGATCAAAATAATACATTAGTTGTAATAGAGCATAATCTTGATATTATAAAATCTGCTGATAATATAATTGATTTAGGACCAGAAGGTGGAGATAATGGTGGAACTATAGTTACTACTGGTACCCCTGAACAAGTTGCTAAATGTGAAACAAGTTATACAGGTCAATTTTTAAAGAAAATATTAAAATAATTAAAAAGGTATTTTAGGTTAAATCCTAAAATACCTTTTAACTATTATGTACTAGTTATTATATATTGTGCATATTAGCAGCAGCAACAGCAAAGAACTATGATTATTAATATAATCCATATACAGCAGCAGTTTCCACCACCGAATATTCCATTACCGCATCCACATCCGCATCCGCAGTTGTTACCACATCCGCATCCACATCCGCATCTTTCTTCCATCTTGATTCACCTCTCTTTGCCTTGAGTCCCAAGTTAAGGGATTGAACTATCTAACCTAAAGAAGGTATCGAAGTTCAGTGGTCTAGATGCTCTACCTTTAGAATAAAGAAAGCCTATTACGACAATCAATATTAATAAACATATGAATTGATTATCATTGCCCAACATATATAACACTCCTTTAATGCTAATTAAGAATTTTTTTCTTAATTTAATATACTATATTCAAATTATTTTTTATTGTTACATATTTAAATTATTTTAATTTATATTTACTTGCTATTTTTTTATTATATATGTTATAATATAAAAAAGCATTATTTATGCTTACTATGGGGGGTTGTTATGAAAGATAAATTATATAATGTTATATTTCCAATATGGTTATTAATATTTTATCCATTGTATTGGTTAATAGTATTGCCTGCTAATTTTTTAATTGATACAGCTGTATTATTAATATCATTAAAAGTATTAAAGATAAGTAATATAAAAGATGTGTATAAAAAGACAATTTTAAAAGTTTGGATAATTGGATTTGTGGCTGATTTGTGCGGTGCAGCACTTCTTATATGTACACAGCTTTTACCTTCGAATTTGGTAAATTCAAGTATTATTTCTGCATTAGCATATAATCCATTTAGTAATATATGGTCATTAATTATAACTTTTATCGCTATAATAATTACTGCAATAATAATTTATTTTATGAATTTAAAACTTTCATTTAAGAAAGTAGATCTAGATCAAAAAGCAAAGAAAAAAATTGCTATTATTTTAGCAGTTATTACAGCACCATATTTGTTTTTGTATCCTTCATCTTTGTTATATAACAATAATGAAATAGATACTAATATTACTGAGCCTAAAAAGATTGAAAGCGAATTTTCAGGAGACACTATAACAACTAGAATATTTGCAGAAAGTCAAAATTATACTAATACAAATTTTAAATATATTGATAAAATAGCTAAAGTTGATTCAGAAATTATTAATTCAAACCAAGGTAGTGTTGTAAACATGAATATATCTACTGAATTTGATGAAAGTACTGATATTAATGAATACAAAAAGTGGGCTAAACAGTGTAGCATTATAGTGTTTATAAAGCAACCAATTATTGACGAAGTAGTTGTTGATTTAAAAAATGATGATAAAGAGAGTGTTTGTAATTTAACGTATTTAAAAAATGATATAGAAAATGAATATGGTGTAAAACTAGAAGATTTACAAGATGATTCAAATAAATTACAAAGTATTTTAGATAGTATAAAATAGGTGGATTAATGAATAAAAATGAATATTTAGATTTAGAAATTATTGATAACGGATTATCTTTTGAAGGTATTGCCAAAAAAGATGGTAAAGTTATATTTGTACCAGAAGCCATAATTGGTGAGAAGGTACTTTCTAAAATTATAAAAGTAAATAAAGATTATGCTATAGCAAGAGTCGAAAATATATACAATGAAAGTAAATATAGGGTAGAGCCTATATGTGATGTTTTTAAAAGATGTGGTGGATGTAGCTCTCAACATATTGAGTATAATATGCAATTACTACTCAAAAATAAAATGGTTGAAAATGTACTAAAAAAGCAAAAAGTAAATTATAAAAGAGTAGAAAATGTTATTGGTATGGGTATGCCATACTATTATAGAAATAAAGTACAATATCCCGTAAGAGTAGATAAATCAAATAATACTGTTATGGGATTTTATTCTAAACGTTCACATGATATAGTAAAAAATAATTGTTGCTTTATACAAAATAGGGTAATTGACATGCTTTCAAAAAGTATATTTGACTTACTTTTAACTGAAGGCTTTACAGGATATAATGAAGAAAAAAGTACTGGTGATATACGTCACATCCTTGTAAGAAGAGGCTATCATACAGGAGATATTATGATAGTTATAATAGTAAATAATTCTACTTTGTTAAAAGATAATCGCTTTTGTAAGATAGTAAAAAAATTATTAAAAGTTAATAATAATATAAAAGGTATATTTTTAAATTTAAATGAGAGTAACACAAACGAGATTTTAGGCAATAAAACTATAAAGATATATGGTGATGATTATATAACTGAAACTATAGGCGATTATAAATATTACATATCACCAAAGTCTTTTTTTCAAGTCAATACTATTCAAGCTGAAATTTTGTATACTACATTAAAAGATAATTTGAATTTAAAAGGTGATGAGGTATTATTTGATTTATATAGTGGAGTTGGTTCTATAGGTATCTTCTTAAGTGACAAAGTAAAAGAAATATATGGAATTGAAATAGAAGAACAAGCTGTAAAAATGGCAAATTTAAATATTAAATTAAATAATATAAAAAATGCTGAGTATATAGCAGGTAGCGTAGAAGATAAAATAAAGGAATTTAAGGAGAGAAATATTAAACCAGATGTAATAGTGGTTGATCCACCAAGAAAAGGTTTAGATTTAAAAAGTATAGAGTATATAATAAATTTTAAACCTAAGAAAATTGGCTATGTTAGTTGTAATCCTGCTACTCTTGCAAGAGATTTAAAATTACTTGAGAGAGAGTATGATATAGGTAGTATTATTCCTGTTGATATGTTTCCAAATACAAGTCACGTTGAGTGTGTGTCTGTTCTTAAGTTAAAGGAATCTATTGAAAAATAAAGAAAAATGAGATGTTTCTAGCTGCTCAAAGAAACACCTAAAAAGACTTAAAAAATGATAAAATTGATTAAAATTTTATAAAGAATAAATTTAATATGGCTAATAGAAACAAACTAAAGTCAATAATTACAGACTATCAATTTGTTAGGAAAAGCAATGAATTTTATATGATAAAGATATATAATAATTTATTAAAAGAAGAGAAAAATGACTTTATAGATTTGATATATAAAATTTCAAAGGAAACTACTTATAATGCTTATCATTATAATGCAATAAATTTTTTGAATAAATTAAATATAACAAATAATATAGATGAGATAATTTCAAGAATGCAAGAAATAAAAACACTATAAATAACTATGTGAAAAATTGACAATTAGTATGTTAAATGTTATGAAAATCTAGGTAGAAATAAAAAAGGAGGAACTTTATGAGTGATAACCAAATAACAATACAACCAGAGGAATCATACAAAATAATTAGAAATAGTGTGTTAACAGCACAATCAAAAGTATATACTGCTGTTAATTCAGCAATGGTACAAGCATATTGGGAAATAGGACAAGAAATACACAAAGCGTGTGGAGAAAATGATAGAGCAGAATACGGAAAAAAGCTATTAGAATATTTATCAGAACACTTAACCAAAGAATTTGGAAAAGGTTTTACAGTTGCTAATTTAAAAAATATGAGACAATTTTATCGTACTTTTCCAAATCGCCAGACACTGTCTAGCGAATTAAGTTGGTCTCATTATAACCTTTTAATGAGAATAGAAGATGAAAAAGTAAGACAATTTTATGCTGATGAATGTGTAAAATCTAATTGGAGTGTACGACAATTAAAAAGACAAATAAATTCTTTTTACTATGAAAGATTATTAGCAAGCCAAGATAAAGAGTCAATTAAAAACGAAATAGGGTTACCAGAAAAAGTAGAACCTAAAAATATTATAAGAGATCCATATGTATTAGAATTTTTAGGATTAGAGGGAAAAACAAATTTTTATGAAAAAGATTTAGAACAAGCGATAATAGACCATTTGCAAAAATTTTTATTAGAATTAGGCAGAGGATTTTCATTTGTGGCAAGACAACAAAAAATAACTTTTGACGGAAGACACTTCTTCATAGATTTAGTATTTTATAATTATATATTAAAATGTTTTGTAATAATTGATTTAAAGTTGGGAGATTTAACACATCAAGATTTAGGACAAATGCAAATGTATGTTAATTACTATACTAGAGAAATGATGAACGAGGGAGATAATCCGCCAATAGGAATTGTATTATGTGCAGATAAAAGCGACCAAATTGTAAAATATACTTTACCAGAAGATAATAATCAAATTTACGCATCAAAATATAAATTATATTTGCCAACCGAAGAAGAATTCAAGAAAGAATTAAATTTAGAGAACTATGTTAAGAAAGATATAGAAGAAGATGAAATATAAGGAGGAAAATAATGAACAAGATTATTCCAAAAAAAATAAATATAGGAGATGAAATAAGAGTTATTGCACCTTCTAGAAGTATGTGTATATTAAGTAATGAGGTTACAGAAAGTGCAAAAAGAAGATTAGAAAATATAGGATTTAAAGTAACATTGGGGAAAAATGTTTTAAATTCAATAGGAGAAGATTATAACTGTGCTAGTATAGAAGATAGGATAGAAGATTTACACGAAGCCTTTAAAGATAAAAATGTAAAAGCTATATTAACAGTAATAGGTGGCTACAACGTAAATCAAATATTAGATTATATTGATTATGATTTAATAAAAGAAAATCCTAAAATTATTTGTGGTTTTTCTGATATTACCGCATTAACAAATGCAATCTATGCTAAAACAGGAATGATAACTTATTCAGGACCTCATTTTTCTAGTTTTGGAATGAAAAAAGGATTTGAATATACGGAAAAATATTTTAGGAAAATGTTTATGCAATCTGAAAACATTGAAATTGAAAGTTCTGATGAATGGAGCAATGATAGTTGGTTTAAAAACCAAGAAAACAGAACATTTATAAAAAATGAAGGTATGAAAATAATAAATAAAGGAGAAGCGGAAGGCAGAATAATAGGAGGAAACTTATGCACCCTAAATCTACTACAAGGAACAGAATACATGCCAGATTTAGAAGGAACAATATTATTTATTGAAGATGATGGATTAGTAGATAAAACATTTAATAAAGAATTTGACAGGGATTTACAATCGCTTTTGCATTCTGCCAAAAATAAAAATATAAAAGCCATTGTGATTGGTAGAGCAGAGAATAATTGTGAAATGAATGATGAAAAATGGGAAAAGATTTTTAAAAGTAAAAAAGAATTAAGTAATATTCCTATTATAATTAATGCTAATTTTGGACATACAACTCCAATTTTCACATTCCCTATAGGTGGATATGCAAAAGTAAAAGCAAATAAAGAAATAAAAATCGAAATAAAAGATTAATAAAATAAGATGTCTTTTAGCAACATACAAGGCACGACTAGGTGTTTTTTGTAAGCAAACACTGCATGTGGAGTGTGTAGCGGTGTTATCTCTCAGAAATGAGATACAATAGTTGAATTTACTGTTTTTGAGGATTTTGTTAGTTTTGAGAGAAAAGGCAAAAATAAGATAAAAAGAGTAGAAAATCATAAAATTAAGGTAACGGTAGCAGTTGATATGGTATGCGAAGTAGTATAAATTAATGAAAAAATAAATTAATGTTTATAGATAAAACTTAATTGGAAGTGTTTGGAAAAGCACTTTCTTTTTTTAGGCTTTTATGATAATATATTGGCATAAAGAATTTATAGGAGTATAAAAAAATGTTGAATATTGAATATATTGAAAATTTAGATGAGAGTTTTTATAAATTAATAGATGATGAATTTAATAAATATGCGACTAAAAACAATATAAAGTGTAACTATACACCATTTAATTTTGTTGCAAGAGAAGATAATATAGTTATCGGTATAATAACAGGACATTCATATTATAAAGAAGTGCATATAGGAGATTTAATTATATTGGAAGAATATCGTAATAAACATATAGGAAGTAAACTCATAGAAAAAGTAGAAGATTATTTTAGATGTAGAGGTTTTGAAAATATAAATTTAACTACATACAATTTTCAAGCTCCCGAGTTTTATAAAAAATGTGGATATAAAGTTGAATTTATAAGGGAAAACAAAGAAGAACCTAAACTTACAAAATACTTTTTAGTAAAATATTTTAATGAAAACAAAAATGAGGTAATAAATGAAGTAATAAATGAGGTGATAAATCTTAGTAATAATGAAATGAAAATAATTAATTTAATAAAAGAAAATAAAAATATTACTAAAAAAGAATTAGAGAAGATAACAAGTTTATCCAAAAGTACAATTGATAGAGTTATATCAAATTTAAAAGAGAAAAACATTATTAAAAGAAATGGTGCTAATAAGAATGGATATTGGGAAATTTTAAAATAATTATGGAGAGTGAAAATATGGATTTTGAAGATGAAGAATTTATAAAAAGAGAACAATCAGATGACTTATTATTTGAGGCATATGAAGAACCAATAAAGGCAAAAGCAATAAAATTAGCAAAACAAGCACTCGCATTAAATCCGAATAATATAGATGCAGAAAATTTTATTACCAAACATGAAACTAATACTATAAAAAAATTAAAGAAATATGAAGAAACATTAAATAAGGAAAAAACTAATCTAGAAAAAGAGAATTACTTCAACAAAGAAAACATAGGAATATTTTGGGGCTTAATGGAGACAAGACCATATATGAGAACAAAACATAGTTATATGTTGACATTAATGGAATTAGGTAGATATACAGAAGCAATAAAACAAGGCGAAGAATTATTAGAATTATGTGAAAGTGACAATTTAGGTGTAAGGTATTTGATTATTGGTCTATATACTGTACTTGAAAGATTTGAAGAATGTGAAAAGATATATAATAAATATTCAGATGATTCAACTTTTATGTTGTTTCCATTGGCAGTAATGTATTATAAAAGGGGAGACTACAGAAAGTGTAAAAAAATACTTAAAGAAATACAAGAAAATAATAAGTATTTATTAGATTATTTAATTGGAATAAAGAAATTTACAAAAGCAAAAACAAAAGATATTGAGATAAATGGTACATATTCATGGGGATCAGAATCAGAGGCTTATTTTGTAGCTAAAGATTATAAATATCTATTAGAAACAGTACCTACATTTGTAGAATTTATAGAAAGAGAGATTTAAAAATGGAAGAACAAATAAAGGAATTAACATTATTACTATTATATTTAACATCATGGACTGAAAGAGAACCACATGGAGAATATCAAAGAGCGTGGAAAGGTTATGATTTTGATATATTAAATAAATTAGAAAGTGAAAATATGATAGGTGGAAGTACATACAAAGCTAAGTCTACATATATAACAGAAAAAGGAATTGAAAAAGCAAAAGAATTAATGAAAAAATATAATATTAGTAATAATATTTAAAATATTTATATAAAGGAATTTTCATAAAACTCAAAATTTTGAGATCAAATAAAGTATTTAATTAAAATTTCAATTGGATTAAAGGAGCAACTATAGATGGAAAGTAAAGAATTTTATAGAAAAATAAATGAATATATTAAAGAAGCAAAATTTTCATTGTAGAAATCAAGTTTTTGCATTTCAAAAATATATAGATTTATTTTTGAAATAGAAATTTAAAAGATAGAATCTATATTACGAAAAAATCAAAAAATTCGTAATATAGATTTTTATATTACGAAAAAATCAAAAAATTCGTAATATAGATTTTTATATTACGAAAAAATTGAAAAATCCGTTCCATAAATTTTTGTAAAGTAAAAAATTAAATAATACTACTAAAAGGCAGGAAAGAGATACAGAGTGTATCTCGTAAACACATAGAAAAACAAGTTTTCTAATCTTCTGTTGTTAATATCAATATAAAAATGAATATTTTTTTAATTTATTTATGTATGAAAATCTACTTTTTTTTATATCATTAAAATTTAATTGACAAAAATAAAAATAAATTATAAAATAGTTAAAAAGAAAAGGACTATCTTGAAATTATGCGAGAAGATTTAAAACAATATTGAGATTATATATTATAACTACAAAATGCAGTTATACCATGACATAGTTTAATTTCATTATTTTTTTTAGTATATAATACATATCCAAAACATTCAAGAATATATTTTGAAAGGACATGCTTATGAAAAAAGAAAATATAATAATGCCAAATTATGATAATTGTATATTAGGCACAATAACATCAATTTTGAAATATTATAATGTAGAAACAAAGCATAAATCATCAGAAAAAATAGATAAAATTTTACACCAAAAAGAATATAAAAATGTTATATTGCTATTATTAGATGGTCTAGGTGAACATATATTAAACAAAGATTTACCAAATGGATATTTAAAGAATAAACAAATAGATTGTGTAACATCGGTATATCCATCTACCACAACGGCAGCATTAACTACATATTATTCTGGAAAACCACCATATGAAACAGGATGGATTGCGTGGTCACAATATTTTAAAGAATATGGACGAGCTTTAGATATGTTTTCGCATAATGAATCATACATGAGAGAACCACTAAAAAAACCGTTAATAGATGTATTTAAAACAATAGTAAATTATGAATCTATTTTTGACCAAATAGAAAAAGCGTCTAAAGATGTTAAAGCTTATGAAATAGAGCCGGAATATGCTGAAAGAAGAGCAAAAAGAAGTATAAGAGCGAACAATCTAGATGAATTAATAATGAATATTCAAGATTTATGTGATAATCCTGACAAAAAATTTATATTTGCATATTCAGATAATCCTGATGGACTATTACATAAACATGGAGTAGAGTCAGAAGAAGTAAAAGAATTTCTAATGGAAGCAGAAAATAAAATAAAAGATATGTGCGATAAAATGAGTGATGATACAATTTTAATAATAACAGCAGACCACGGACACAAAGATATAGAAAAAGCTTATACACTTCTTGATTATCCAGAAATTCAAGAATGTTTGATTATGCCAGCTTCATTAGAATCAAGAGTTTTAACTTTTTGGGTTAAAGAGAATATGAGAGATGTTTTTGAAGAAAATTTTAACAAAATATTTAAAGATGAATTTTGGTTAATGACAAAAGATGAATTTTTAAACAAATATCACTTTTTAGGTTTTGGAGAAAAACATTATAAAATAGATGATTTCATAGGTAATTATGTCGCTTTAGGTATATCTGGAAGTATTATTAGATTGGAAACTTTTTTAGCGGAGGGAAAACCTATAAAAAAATCGACTCATTGTGGCTTAACAAAAGAAGAAATGGAAGTTCCAGTTATAATAATAAAGAAATAGTATGAAAATATCAATCTTTATTTATCGGAGAAGAAGAAAAAGATATGAAATTTTGTTGGTAAAGGAAGGGTAGAGTATGAATGTTACAAAAAATAAATTAATAGAAGCACTAAATTATCTAGGAGAATTTCCTAAAATATCGCTAAAAAAAGATGAATTAATAGAAAAATTAAACCAATTTTATGATAAAAATATTAAACAATTGGCAACTGTTATAAATGCTGATATATATAATTTGATAAAAAGACTTGCAAAAGAGGATGAAAACGGTATAGATGTTAATTTAAAGTACGAACTAGAGGTTAATTTCTTAGAAAGTATTTTAATAATTGAAGAGTCAATTATAGATAATAATAAAATACATATTAGGTTCCATGAAGGGATGAAAAATAAACTTGCTAAATTTATAAATAATGAGAATGAGAAGATCATAAAAAAGAATCAAATAATAGTAGACATGATAATTAATATAGTAGATATATATGGATTGATTAAGGATTATGAATTACTAGATATGTTAAATAAATTTTTAGATTATAATATAAATATGTCCTATCTTATACAACTAATAAATTTGCAAATCGACTTAAGGAATGAAATTATAATAGGTGATACTAAAAATGGCAATGAAATATATTTAATGACAACTTTAATAAGCAATCCTGAAGAAATTATATATGAACGTGAAAGAAGAGATTTATATTATAAAGAATATACAAAGCAAGAGTTAAATAGAAATATTTTCGAAAGTTTAGTTGAAAGAAGAGAAGTAAGAGAAGTAATAGAATTTCTTAAGAAAAAGAAAGTTGAATTTGCAAAGGAAGCAACTATTACAATGATAATGTATATTATGAACATTGTACAAATAGATGTTAACGATTTTATGGAGCTAATAAAGATTGATTTTAAAGACATAGATGAGGCAAAAGAGTATTTACGATTGGTAATGAATTTACACAATAATATACCTCATTATAGTTTATATGGATATTCACCAAATGAATTGCTTGAAATGCAACTTGAAAATTCAAGTGTAAAAGAAGAAAGAAAAAAATCAAAGATTGGAAGAAACGATCCTTGTCCTTGCGGAAGTGGGAAGAAATACAAAAATTGCTGTTTAAATAAAGTTATACAAGTAGATTTTAGAAATAAAGAACACAAAGATTGTGTTAAAAAAGAAGATAGTATGATGTTCTTTGCATTAAGAAATCTATTATTAGATTATACCAATCAGAAATATAATATAAATAAAAAATTAAGAAATTTTGATGATATTTGTGATGCAGAATCAGAAGAACTAATAGATATAAGGGATAAATTATGGGAGAATCCAAATATTATAAAAAATTATTTAAAAGAAAATTCAAATAAATTAAACGAAGAACTTATTTCTATAATTAAGTCGTGGAACGAAAAAAAGATTAACAAAGAATTTGTTTTATACAAATATGAGGATGAATATGCATTGTTTATAGATGACTATAATATTTATTATGTTAAGGGACTTGAAGAGCGAATAAGAGATATGATTCCAGAGCAAAAATTACCTATATTTGTAAAGACAGTATTGTTACCGCTAAATGATAATATTATATATGACTCATATATTCAACAATATAATGTTTCTTTAGGAAATAATTTAAGAAAAATATGGCATGATAATTATAAAAAATTGTTAAAAGAAAATAAGATAAAGTTCAAATTGTAAGAAGTCCTGTTACAGAGGAAGTAAAGGATATTTCTAAAGCAATTGGAGCTGGACTTGGAGCACTTAGGAAGGAAGATACTGACGAGTCTACAAGCACAGAGAGTACAAACGAAACTGAGTAATTATAGTATATTGATTGCTTAGAGAATAAAACTCTTTAAAAAACTACTTATTACAAAAATGTAAATTTTAAAGCCACCAATGATTTTTTTTCATTGGTGGCTTTGCAATATTATTAGAGTAAAAATGATTAATCTTTTGTTTTTTTAAAAGATATGTTATAATAGAGATAAATGTGATAGTATAGAAGATTAACAATAAAAAAATTAAAAGATTGGAGTAAGTAGTGATGTTAAATGAAATAATTAAAAGTTGTGAATATGTTGTTAATAATTCAAAATCAGTTAAAATAAATGAAACTAAATTAGATGAATTTATAGATACAATAAAAAATGTAAAAACTAGCCATTGGTTAAGTTTTTCTCCATATAATTTATTAGATTTAAAAGTAGAAACAATAATAAATTTCTTATTAGTATATGAGTCAATAGACTTTTCGTTTTGGGGAAATCCTAAATGGACAATAGATACAGATAATGGAAAAGAAGATGGAAGTATTGCTTTATTATATGCTATTTTAAAATATGTAAAAGATAATAATAGTACTGATTTTTCTAATATAACAAAAGATGAATTTAAAAAAATACTAAAAGGAAATGTAGAAATTCCACTATTTGAAGAAAGGTATAATATTATAAAAAATGTTAGTAAAATAGCTAACGAAAAAATGAATGGAAATTTTTATACATTTATAAAAGATATTACTACTGATATAGAATTATTTGAAGTTATTATAAAGTATTTTAAAAATTTCAAAGATGAAAGAACATATAATAACAAAAATGTCTATTTTTATAAGTTAGCACAATTATTAACATCAGATATATTACATATAAGAGAATTAAAAGAAAATATAAAAGTAGATTATTCTCATTTAGTAGGTTGTGCAGATTATAAAATTCCACAAGTAATGAGAGGTTTAGGAATATTAGAATATAGCGATAAACTAGCTAGTATAATAGATAATAAAAAAGAAATAGAGTTAAATTCAGAGTATGAGGTGGAGATAAGAGCTAGTATGCTTATAGTAATTGATACAATAAAAGAAAAGTTAGAAAATAAGTTTTATTCAATTGATATTAATGACTATATATGGACTCAAGGAAGAAATAAGAGCTTGAATTTAAAGCCATATCATTTAACAAGAACTATTAATTATTAATAGAAAGATTTAGGAGAAATATGAAAGTATTAAGTTTAACAGAGCCATATGCAACTTTAATTAAAGAAGGTAAAAAGAAAATAGAAACGCGAACCTTCAAAACATCATATCGTGGAGAATTATATATACATGCAAGTAGTACAAAAGTACCAAAAGAATGGAAACAAAATAAAGAACTTATGGGGCTTTTAGGCGAAAGTATATTAAATTTTGGGACTATTATTTGTAAATGTAATTTAGTAGATTGTGTTTATATGACTAAAGAATATGTAGAAAACATGAAAACGAATAATTATAAAGAATATATTTGTGGTATTTATAAAGAAGGCAGATATGCTTGGATATTAGACAATATTGAAGTAATTGAAAAACCAATAAAAGCAAAAGGTCATCTAAATATTGGGAATTATGATGGAAAAAATGAATAGAAGAATTAATTTTGAGGAGGTAAAAAATGAAAGTATTATTTGCAACAACAAATCCAGCAAAAATAAAAAAATATTATGATAGATTAAAGGAAAAAGATATAGAATTAATCACTTTAAAAGATATTGGGATTAATCTTAATGTTGATGAGTCTGGTAAAGATGCATTAGAAAATGCGTATATAAAAGCAAAGGCATATTATGATGTAACAAATATACCAACTATTGGAATGGATAATAATCTATTTATAGAAGAATTACCTTATGAAAAACAGCCAGGTACTCATGTAAGAAGAATAAATGGGAAAGAATTAAATGATGAAGAAATGATAGAACATTACACTAATTTAGTAAAAGAAAATGGTGGTAAATTAACTGCAAAATGGGTATATGGAATGGTAATATATGATGGTAAAGCAAAAAAAGAATATAAGTGGGAAAATGGTGATTTTTACTTTATCGATAAAGTATCTAGTAAAAGAAATCCAGGATATCCTTTAGACTCTATATCTATTAATCCAAAATATAATAAGTATTTTGTGGAACTTACAGAAGAAGAGAAAAAAGATATAAATGAAAAAGTAAATGACGACTTAGTAGTAGACTTTATAGTAAGAAATGTTAATTAGTATATAATTATAAAGGAGGTATTGTATGTTAGAAGGCATAAAGGTACTTTGTCATAGTAGTATTGTTTTTAACAAAGATAAAACAATATATATTGATCCTTTTGAAATAGATGATTGTTATAATGATGCAGATATAATAATGATAACACATAGCCATTATGACCATTATTCTAAAAAAGATATACAAAAAGTAGTAAAAGAAAATACAGTTATAATTATACCAAATGATTTATTAACTGAGGTATTACAATCTGGCTTTAAAAAAGATAATGTTATAACTGTAGAACCAAATAAAGAATATAATATTTATTCATTAAAATTTAAAACTATTCCAGCGTATAATGTAAATAAAAAATTTCATCCAAGAGAAAATAACTGGATAGGATATATTTTAGAAATAAATGGAACACATTATTATATAGCAGGAGATACTGATATAACTGAGGAAAATAAGAAAGTAAAATGTGATGTAGCTTTTGTTCCAGTAGGAGGAACTTATACTATGAATTATAAAGAAGCTGCAAATTTAGTAAATATCATAAAACCTAAAATAGCAGTTCCAATACATTATGGTAAAATTGTTGGAACAAAAGAAGATGCTACAAATTTTAAAGAACTTTTAAATAAAGATATAGTATGTCAAATTATGATATAAATGTTAAGTAAATATATAATAAATAAAACAACCACTCAATAAGGAGTGGTTGTTTTTGTAATTAATTTTTTAGATACATAAAATCATAATGTACATCTTAAGAGTTCATGCACCAAAGCAGTAATGTACTTATTTCCTCTGGTCTGAACTTCCATAGCATTAAAAGCTTTACTAGAGATAATGTTTCGTATGATAAATTTCTTCTCATACAGATTACCATTTAACAGAGTGTTGATTTCAGTATCTGTAAAATGGCGTGAAATATAAATTTCTCTAATTTCTTCTAACACTTCATTTAATACTTCTTCAGATTGGATATGTGCATATAAAAATGCCATTTTCCAACTTGTAGAAGTTCGTTTACGTATATCTCTTGCTTTACTATAAATTCCTTTTCCATCAAAATATCTTAGTAAGTAATTGTTGAAAAAGAATTCTATGTAGTTACCTACAAAATCATCTTTTGAAAAATTAACCTGCGTAAAATCTGATTCTAAAATATCTTCGCTAATCTTAACAACAGGAAGATTAAGATTAGGAGTAATGCTTAAATAAGCACCAGCTTTATTAAAAGACTTAGAAACGAGAAACTCTGCAGTCATATATCCTTCCATATCAGTAAGAAGATATATTCGATCATAGCATGGATCAATTTCTTTTGCAAGATAGACTTTGTAATACATAATTGTGTCCTTTCTGCCCATAGGGCTATATGCTTTTTGTGCCGCATATTAGCATATTATTTAAGTTATATACAAAAAACAATTTAATTAAAATTATAGCCATTCAACTTAATTAAATTGAATTTAGTATAAAACACATCGTATAAATTATATCACTCATTTGTTTAATTGTCAATGAAATGCATATATTCAAATTACATAAGATGGAGAAAAGTGATTTCTTAAAATTGATAAGAGATAATAATTATAATTTTTATAATGTAAAAATCTTAATATTTTTTTAATTATATATTAATTTTGTTCTTGTATTTTATAGATTGAATTTTATTTACAAATATGATATAAAAGAATAAAAGGGGCTGTTTAATATGAAACAAAAGATAAATGTAGATGACTTAACTTTAATAGAAAAAATTGGCCAAAAAATAATGATAGGAATTGAAGGTAATAAAATAACTGATAGAACAAAAAGAATGATATTAAAGTATAAAATTGGTGGAGTAATTTTATATAGAGATAATTATGTAAGTTATGAGGAATTATTAAACATTATAAATGAATTAAAAGAACTTAATTCTAAAAATAAAATTCCATTATTTATATCAGTAGATCAAGAAGGTGGAAGAGTAAATAGAATGCCACTAGAGTTTAAAAATCTAGCATCTGCAAGTAAAATATCATCTTCAAAAAATATTGAAGTTGTAAAAAGTTCAGCTAAGATAACAGGTAAAATGTTAAGACAGTCAGGATTTAACATGGATTTTTCACCGGTTTTAGATATAAGAAGATTTGAACTAAATCATGCTATAGGTGATAGATGTTATGGCGAAAATAAAGAAGAGGTATCAAAATTTGGTATACAAGTAATGAAAACACTTCAAGAAGAAAATGTTATTCCAGTTATAAAGCATTTCCCTGGGCATGGTGCTACTAGAATTGATTCACATCTATTCTTACCATCAGTAAAAAGTATTGATTTGCTTGAAAAAGAAGACTTCATACCTTTCATAAAAGCTATAGAAGATGGAGCTGATGCAATGATGATAAGTCATATTATTGTAAAAGATGTAAATAAGACGTATCCAGCATCACTAAGTAAGGAATTTATACAAAAATATGTAAGAGAAAAATATAAATTTGATGGTGTCATAATAACAGATGATCTTAAGATGAGAGCAGTAAGATATATATACGGTAAATCTTATTCAGTTAGGAGAGCTTTTGAAGTAGGAAATGATATTATAATGTTTAGATTTGGCAGAATTAGTGAAGAGCTTGCTATTATGAATGTTATAAATAGGATATCAAAAGGTAAAATTGATATTAATATGATTGATAAATCTGTAGAAAGAATTCTAAAATTAAAAGAAAAATATAATTTAGATGATAAAGAAAAAATAAAAGGTTGTAATGTAGCTAAGATAAATAAAGAAATAGAAGATATTAATAATATTGTAAATGTTTAGTGTATCTAACACTTGTTTTTTAAACTATATTATGGTATATTTATACCAAAGAAATACAGAAGAATATAATAAGTTTATACATTTAAGAATTACTATTTAAATTTTAGTTAGGAGATAATTTATGAAATATTTTAAGAAATTACTTGGAGATAGAATATATTTATCACCAAAAAGTATTTTAGATGAAGATATTGAAAAATATACAAATTGGATGAATGATTTTAATGTAACTGATTATACTGGAAGAAGTGGACATATAGTAACATTATTAGGAGAAAAGGAATGGATAGAAAAATCAGCTAAAAATAATGATAATAGAAATTTTGATATTATTGATTTAGATGGTAATACATTAATAGGTGCAATAGGTTTGGAACATTTTAATTGGATTGAAAGAAGTGCAGTTCTTGGTATATTTATAGGTGATGACAAATACAGAAATAATGGATATGGTGTAGAGGCAATAAATTTGTTATTAGAATATGGATTTAAGTATCTTAACTTACATAGCATAAGATTATCTCTTTTAGCTATAAATGAACGAGCTCATAAATGTTATTTAAAATGTGGTTTTAAAGATACTGGACGTAGTAGAGAAGAAATATTTTTAAATGGCAAATACTATGATAAATTACATATGGATATACTAGAACACGAATTTAAAGGAGATTATATAAGAAATAAAAATATAAAATAGATTAATTTTAAATTATATAAGAAAGAGGATAAAATGTTTAAAAGAGAAGTAATAGAAATTTTAGGTAATAAAATGTGCTATTATGAGCAAGGTCAGGGTGAAATAACATGTGTCTTTTCTTCAGGATTTGGCACTCCATTTCCACTTGCTGACATGTATGAACTTGCAAATAAACTAAGTAATAATTGTAGATGTATTATTATTGATAGGTTTGGCTATGGAAATAGCGATATAGTACAAAGGAAAAGAAATATTGAAAATATAACTAATGAAACAATAGAACTATTTAGAAAAATTAACATAAAAGAAGAAAAAACAATATTTATAGGTCATTCTATTGCAAGCTTACATGCATTAAGTTTAGCTAAGAAATTGAATTTAAAAGGTATTGTTTTAATAGATAGTGAAAAAATAAATACATTTTCTTTATTTATAAATAAAATATTAAACTATATATATTATACTTTTAGAAATACTAGACTTAAGATAAAATATGATATGAGACTTGCAAGTTTTTTATATGATAATAGGAGAATACCTAAATATATAAAGGATGAGGGAAAGAAAATTATATCAAATAAATTACCAAATTATGACCAGCTAGATGAATTAAAGAATGTAAGAAAGGACATGCAGTTACTAGAGAATTCTTTAAGAGAAAAAGAAATAAATAAAGGACTTTTAATATGTAAAAATAATACAAAGAAAAATAATCAATTGCTTCAGAAATATTTTAAAAACTCGAAACTTATTAATATGGGACTAGCTAGTCATTTTATGCATTATGAGAAAAATAATTTGTTATATGCTGAAATAATTAGTTATTTTGATTTGTGTAATAATGTAATAGCTTTATAGGAGGGATTTTAATGTTAAAGCAAAAAGCATTCAATTATTTAACTTTAATTCTTGCTATTATGACTTTATTTACTGCACTATTTGCAATTGAAACCAAAAAAGATATGGTAATATGTACAATTATGCTTGTTATTACTATCATCTTTTATTTAATTAGTAATAAATATAACAATCAAAATATCAAATTAACAAAAGAAGATAGAGAGGCAATTAAGTCTGCAAATTACATAAGTAAAGAAGAAAAGAAAAAGAAAAGTAAGAATAAATAAAAGTGGAGGAGTCTTTATGAGTGCTACTTTAGAAGAATATTTAAAAACAATATATACATTAATAGCAAAAACTTCGTCAGCAAGAGTAACTGATATTGCTAAAGAGCTTTCATGTAGTAAGCCAAGTGTTAATAGAGCTATAAAAATTTTAAAAGAAGAAGGACTAATTAAATATGAAAGTTATGGCGATATACTTTTAACTAAAAAAGGAATTGAAAAAGCAAAACAAATTGTAAAAAGACATGAAATATTAAAAGCTTTTTTAGTACAGGTTTTAGAAGTAAAAGAAGAAGTTGCTGATAAAGAAGCAAGTACTATGAAATATGCTATATCTGAAGACACTATTAAAAAGTTTGAAGACTATATAAAGACAATAATTGATGTAGATAAATTAGATTGTGAGTATAATCCTGATAGTCAAAAATGTAAAAATTGTGTAAAAGCTAAAGTAAAATATAAATATACAATAAAAAATGAAAAATAGGAGAAGATATGTTGGATAAAAAGAAAGTATTACTTGGTATGAGTGGCGGTGTTGATAGCTCTGTTTCAGCCTTATTACTTAAAGAAAAAGGATATGAGGTAATAGGAATTACAATGCAACTTTGGTGTGATGATAACAAGACAGTAGAAGATGCAAAGAAAGTATGTGATAAACTTGGGATAGAACATCACGTTGTAAATTACAAAGAGGAGTTTAAAAAATATGTAATAGATGACTTTATTAATAAATATTTAGACGCTAAAACTCCAAATCCATGTATTGAATGCAATAGATATTTAAAGTTTGGAATGATGTGGGAAAAAGCAAAGGAACTTGGAGCATATTATATTGCTACAGGGCATTATGCTAAGACTTGCTATAGTGAAAAATATAAAAGGTATGTAATAAAAAAATCAGATTCAATAAAAAAGGATCAATCATATGTTTTATACAATATTCCTAAAGAAATAATAGAGCATATAATATTTCCATTGCAATCTTTTGAAAGTAAGGATGATATACGAAATATCGCTATAAAAAATGGACTTATTGTCGCAAATAAGCCAGATAGTCAAGAGATATGTTTTATACCAGATAATGATTATTCAAATTTTTTAAAGGAAAATGTAAATGATATAGAAAGTAAAAATTGCATAAAACCTGGAAATATTGTAGATATTTCAGGAAATGTTAGGGGACAACATAAGGGATTAATTAATTATACTATAGGTCAAAGAAAAGGACTTGGGATACAAAATGATAAACCTCTATATGTTATTAAGTTAGATAAAAAGTATAATCAAGTAATAGTTGGTCAAAAAGAAAATACTTATTCTAAAGAAGCTTTTGTTAATGATTTAAATTTACTTGCAATTGATAATATAACAAATAGCATTAATGTAAAAGCAAAGATAAGATACGCTGCTAAAGAGGCTAGTGCAACAGTATATAGTGTAGAAGGAAAAAATGATTTATTAAAAGTAATATTTGATGAACCACAAATGGCTATAACACCAGGTCAAGCAATTGTATTTTATGATGATGATATAGTAATTGGTGGTGGAAAGATAGTATAAGTACTATTTTGACAAATCTAGTAAAAAATGTTAAAATATATAAAGCTATTTTTCTATACATAAGGAGGCGATAGGATTGGCAAAGAAAGTTGTAGCAATTGTTGGTAGACCTAATGTTGGTAAATCTACATTATTTAACGTATTTGCAGGTGAGAAAATATCTATTATAAAAGATGTACCAGGCGTTACTAGGGATAGAGTTTATGCAGATTGTACATGGAGAGGTACTACTTTTCAAATAATTGATACTGGTGGAATAGAGCTAGAATCAGATGATATTATTTTAAAACAGATGAGAAGACAGGCTATGCTTGCTATGGATATAGCAGATGTTATAGTATTTATAACAGATGTAAAAGCAGGTGTTACACAATCTGATCTTGCAGTAGCGGAAATGTTAAGAAAAACTAAAAAGCCAGTTATACTTGTATGTAATAAATGTGACAGAGTAGGTAAACCGCCTATGGAACTATATGAGTTTTATAATTTAGGACTTGGTGATCCAATTCCTATATCAGCGAATGGAAAACTTGGAATAGGTGAACTTCTAGATGAAATTTACTATAAATTTGATAATGTAGAAAATGAAATAGAAGATGAAGAAACTATTAGAGTTGCTATAATAGGTAAGCCAAATGCTGGTAAGTCTTCTTTAATTAACAAAATATTGGGCGAAGACAGAGTTATAGTATCAGACATAGCTGGAACAACGAGGGATTCTATTGACACTAGCTTTAAGAATAAGTATGGAAAATATATTTTTGTTGATACGGCTGGAATTAGAAGAAAAAATAAAGTATATGATACTCTAGAAAAGTATTCTGTTTTAAAAGCAATGAACGCCATAGAAAAAGCTGATGTATGTTTAATTATGATAGATGCAACAGAGGGTGTAACAGAACAAGATGAAAAAATTGCTGGTCTTGCACATGAGGCAGGAAAAGGTGTTATTATAGTTATAAATAAATGGGACTTGGTTGAAAAAGAAACAAATACAATGGCAGTATATAAAAAGAAAGTATATGAAAAACTAGCTTATCTTTCATATGCACCTATAATATTTATATCTGCAATGACAGGGCAAAGAGTAAATAATATATTTGAAATGATAAATAAGGTAAATGAGCAAAATGCTTTAAGAGTACCTACAGGCTTATTAAATGATACTTTATCTGAGGCTATAGCAATAACACAACCACCATCAGATAAAGGTAGAAGATTAAAAATATATTATATGACACAGGTAAGTATACGACCACCTACTTTTGTAATATTTGTTAATTCAAAGCCACTAATGCATTTTTCATATGTTAGATATATAGAGAATCATTTAAGAAAACAATTTGGATTTATTGGTACTCCAATACATATGATAATAAGAGAAAAAGGTGAAAAGGAGTAGAGTATATGATTAATTTATATACAGTTTTAACATTTCTTATTGTATATTTTATATGTAGTATAAATCCAGCTATAGAAATATGTAAAAGAAAAACAGGAGAAGATATAAGAAAGCTTGGTAGTGGCAATGCTGGTACTGCTAATGCTATGAGAGTATTAGGTACACCACTAGGTATATTAGTAATTATACTTGATGAAGTAAAAGTTTTTGTAAGCTTTTTTATAATGCTTTTGATATCAAAATTATTTGGTAATAGTGTGGATACAACTTTTAAAACAATATTTATATTGGCTTCTATTATTGGACATTGTTTTCCAATATATTATGGATTTAGAGGTGGAAAAGGTGTTATAGTAGGGATAACTACAGTAGCTATATTTGATCCAACAAATGCTGTTATATGTATAATTGCAGGTTTACTTGTACTATTATTTACTAAGACAGTATCAATGGGGACACTAGCAGGTTCCATATTATACTTAATTATTTCTTTTGTAAACCGTTATGATTATATAGTTGCTGTTTTAATTGCAGAAGCTATTGTAATGTTTAAACATAGAAGTAGTATATATAGAATACTTACAAAGCAAGAGCAAAAATTTAAATAGAAGGGGAGAATTAAATATGAGTAAAATATTAGTTTTTGGACATAAAAATCCTGATACAGATAGTATATGTTCAGCTTTAGTAAAAGAAAAATTTGAAAAAAATAATGGGTTAGATGTAGAAGCAGTAAGACTTGGAAATATAAACAAAGAAACAAAATATGTATTAAATTATCTTAATATAGAAGAACCTAGATATATAGAAAGTATAGATGATGAACAAGAAGTTATATTAGTAGACCATAATGAATTTACACAAAGTGTTAATAATATAGAAAATGCAAAAATAAAAAAGGTAGTAGACCATCATAGAATTTGTGAATTTAAGACAGCAGAACCATTATATTATTTAGCAGAACCAGTTGGTTGTACATCAACTATATTATATAAAGAATTTAAAAGAAATAATATGCAAATAGAAAGAAAAGAAGCTATATTAATGCTTAGTGCTATAATTTCTGATACATTATTATTTAAATCACCAACTTGCACAGAAGATGATAAATTAGCTGCTAAAGATTTAGCAAGTATCGCAAATATTGATGTGGAAAAATATGGATTAGAAATGTTAAAAGCTGGAACAGACTTATCTGATTTAACTGAATTAGAATTAATTAACTTAGATGCAAAAGAAGTTATGCTAAAAAATTCAAAAGCTATAATAGCTCAAGTAAATACAGCATCTATAGAAGATATGATGAAAAGAAAAGATAAAATAGAAGAAGAAATGAAAAAAGTAATTGAAGAAAAGAATTTAGATATATTCTTTTTTGCAATAACTGATATAATAAATAGCAATTCACAAGCTATAGTATTAGGTAAAAAAGCATACATAACAGAGTCTGCATATAATGTTAAATTAGAAAATAATACTGCTTTCTTAAAAGGAGTTGTTTCACGTAAGAAACAAATAATACCAGTTCTTATGGAGCAGGAGTAATATATACTAGAAAACATAAAATCTTATAAAAGCGATTGAAAAAAATAAAGAATATGATATAATATTACTATAAATAGTAGTATTTATAAATTTTATTACATATAATATTATTACTACTTAATAGTAGAAAAAAGTGGTGAACCCAGCCATAAATTGGGACTTAAAAAAAGCGGTGTATCCAGCCATAAATTGGGACTTAAAAAAAGCGGTGTATCCAGCCATAAATTGGAACTTAAAAAAGATAAAGATTAGGGGAATAACCTCTAATCTTTATGTGTTTTTATTATATGTATAAAAATAAAAAAGAATTAAGACCATTTATTGGTATATTATTTAAAATTGAAAACTGTGAATATTTTGCACCTTTATCTAGTCCAAAACCAAAACATAAAACTATGAAAGCTACTATAGACTTTCTTAAAATAAAAGATGGAGAGTTAGGCGCAGTAAACTTTAATAATATGATACCAGTTAGAGAAAATAATTATGCTATAGTAAATTTAAATAAACCAGCTTTTAATGAATCAGAACAAAAATATCAAAAAATGTTAATTGAACAATTAGATTGGTTAAATGCCCATTATAGACAAATAAAAAGTAAATCTTTTAAATTATATAATCTTTATATTAATGATAAATTACCAAAGAACATAAAAATAAGATGCTGTAATTTTAAACTTTTAGAAGAAAAATGTAAAGAGTATATACCTTAATTAATTTTTGTAAAATTTTAATTTCTATAGCAAAAATAATGTTATTTGTAATTGACATTATTATTTGTATAGTATATAATATAAGTATGTAAGGAGGAGTTTTGTATGGGAGTTGCAGCATTAATTTTAGGAATCATTTCTATAATAGTTGGTTTTATTCCATTATGTGGAGCGATAGCATATTTTCCAGCTATAATAGGATTAATTCTTGGTATTGTAGATATTGTCTTAAAAACTAAAAAGAAAGAACCAAGAGGGATGGCTATTGCAGGAACTGTTTTAACAGCAATTTCTCTTATCATAATTACTTTCTGGTTATTCGTTTTTGGAGTAGCTTTTAGTGATCAAACATTACAACAAGAAATAAATAATCAATTACAAGACAATATGGAAGATTATGATTGGAATATATAATATTGATTAGTAAAAAAAGAAATATTAAAAATTACATGTATTTAAATATAACTATGTTGTTATTGTCAATATATGTAATTTTTTTCCCTATTTTTGCAAAATTAATGTCGCATATTTCTCCAATACTTACAACATGTGTATATAAAAAAGTAACAGGTAAGGATTGTCCTCTTTGTGGTGGAACAAGGTATATTGCAAATATAAAACAAGTATTTGAAGATCCATCATATATTCTTTGTCCTTTTGGATATATGATTTTATTTGTTATATTTGAATTTTTATTTAGAATATTCTTAATAATTAAAATTAAAAGAAATAATATAAAAAACTTAAAAAGAATAATAATATTTGATATAGTTATACATGTGATTGTATTTATATTATTTTTTATATATGAAATAAGTTTTCTTGTAAATAATTAAAAGGTAAGCCTAAAAAGCTTACCTTTTAGCATTTAGCAAAGTGGTTCTCTTCCTACACATACATTATCACACATACGATCTTGTAACTTAATTATAGGGTTTGGTGCTACTTCAAATCTATAATCTATACCATTTTTACAAATATATTGTTCAATTACATTATGTGAAGGAACACAGCAAACATTATTATTAACAATTTCTTGATATTTAAAGAAATCAAAATCCATTGGTAATTCATTAACTGAAGCATATTCTTCTCTTACAGCAGTACAATTAACAGTATTTTTTAATATATTACGAACATATTCTATATTTGGGCCAAGCAAAAGAAGTTTTGGAAATTCTCCATTTGGTATAACTTCTTGCCACTCTTTATTTTCATACTTATTTAAAAGTTCACATGCTTTATGAAGATGTGCTACTTCAAATTCAAAAAACATTTCCCATATCTTTTTTATATATGGATCAGTTTCATCATTAAGACAAGAATAATATAGGTAACATTCAGTATATTCATGCATTAATAATCTTTCTAACCAAGTTTCATTAGTATTTTTTAAACTTTCATATTGAGAAACATGTTCTTCTTCAACCATTCCGATTTCTTGATATAATCTTCTTCCAAGATCAGAAGTATAAAACCCTCCAATATTCATATAATAGTTCATTGTTTGTTGTTCTGCAGCAGTTATTATATTTATATTAAGTTTTGTTATAAGTGATGCATCTTTATTTATATGCCTTCTTATTGAATCGAAAGGATGTCTATGATGTGAAATAGTAGGTCTTCCAGGCATTATTTCAGTATATCTACCAACTAATTTTTCTGGTAATATTTTATATTCCATTTCGAGTAAATCACTGTATCTATATAAATGATCAAAATCTTCAAGTAATGCAAAATCTAGAGACTTTTTTACATATTCATCTGGCTCATTTTGTGCCAGTCTTGCTGTTAAATCAACTGCAAGTTGTTCATAAGATATGGTAGTTTCAAGTATATTTTCATTTATTGGTTTTAAATCTTGTATCTTTTTTTGTTGTTGTTGTTCAATTCTTCTTGTTAAAGCTATTTCTCTACGAAGGTCATTATCATTACAATGTCTGGAAAATTGATGTGAGAATGAGTTAGCCTCAAACTCAGTTCCATTCATAAGAATAATACGAGTTTTAGTATATGGGTTTACATCACATTTATTATATGAACAAGGATACATTTCCTTCCAGTTCATTATACTGTCATCAATTTTCATTGGTTTTAAGTCAAATGGGTTCATAATTTATCACTCTCCTTTAAAAATTATATGATTTTACATCATGTTATATTCAAAAAAGAGTTTACAGGATATTATATTTCAATTAAACCAATAAATATTAATACTAAAGATGATATTATATTTGAATATTTTTCTATAAAATTATTACTAATTGCTTTTTTTCCAATTCTATTTCCAAGTACTAAAAACAAAAAACTAAATATAAATGTAAAAATAAAAGTAAATATAATATTAATACCAGCAACACTTGCAGCAACCCCTGCAGCTATATTGTTTATAGAAAGAATAAGTATTAAACTTACAGTTTCTTTTAATCCAATAAATTTAATACTACTATTTTTATTATCTAAATTATTAATTGTTTTTTTTCTTTTTATAACTTCTTTAAATAGCGAATATGTTCCTATAATTATTAATAAAGTAGCTCCAATTTTATTTGCTAAATTTTCTGATAAAAACATTGCAAAATAATTACCTAGAAACATAGAGAAAAAAGTAAAAATACTAGTAAAAAAGGATATAATTATATTTTTGCATATAGTTATATGTATATTTTTTACACCATATGAAACTCCAATTGCTATATTATCTAGATTTGCTGAAAAACTAAATAAAAAAGCACTTATTAGATTTATCAAGTCATTGCCTCCTTTCAAGAAATATTTTTTATTTAATATATTAAATGAAAAAAGTTATATTTTAGTGTATTTACATAATTAAAGAAAACATTATATACTTACAAAACACATATATCCTACTTTATACATATAATACACTAATATAATTTTGGAGGTGTACTATGTCCATTGGTCTTGCACTTAGTGGTGGATTTGTAAAAGGAGCTGCACATATAGGTGTATTACAAGCTTTAGAAGAAGAAAATATAAAAGTTGATTACATATCTGGAACAAGTAGTGGAAGTATAGTAGCAACATTATATGCGGCTGGCTATAGTCCAAACAGTATTCTAACTTTATTTAACATGTATTGCAAACAAATAATTAGTTTTGATAAAAAAGTATTGATGAGACTTGTTACTAACTTTTATAATACAATTAGTAGAGATGTATCTCTTGCAAATGGGGAAAATATAGAAATGGTAATAAGACATACTTGTGGAATGAAAAAAATATATAATATAAATCAAATAAAAATACCACTTGCTATACCAACAGTAGATATAAACAGTGGTAAGATAATTTATTTTACTAATAGAGAAGTAATAAAAATAGATCCTGATTTAAAATGTTTTAATAATGTTAATTATGAATATTCAGGAAATATATCTTCAATTGTAATGGCAAGTTGTAGTTATCCAGCTATATTTTCACCTAAAAGATATAAAGGGTATAATTTAGTCGATGGAGGAGTTAGATTAAATACACCAGTTTCAATATTAAAAGCTTTAGGTGCTGATAAAGTAATAGGAGTAACTTTTAATAATAACAAAAGTAATAGAGAAAATTGTATGTTAAGTGTTGTATTAAAAAGTCTTGATATAATGGGAGATGAAATAAATAAAGAAGAAGTGAAAAATTCTGACTTTAATATTTCTCTTTCTATTCCTTCATGTAATATGTTTGAGTCGAATTATATAAATATGTATGCAAATTTAGGATATCGTACTACTAAAAGTATTATAAATGAGATAAAAAGTTAATAAAATGTAAAAAAAATCGACACGTTTCGCTTTTTTTACATTTTTCGACACACTCCTTGTGTTATTATATGTATATATAAGTTGATAAGGAGGAAAAAATAATGAAAAAAGTAATGAAGGCCTTTACATATAAAGAAAAAAATGATACTGAATATTGTAAATTTATATTTGACATAGAATTTAAAGATGTTAAGTTTTACGTTGATAATGAAGGAATAATAACAGATAAGAAAACTAATCCAAATGATAAGGAAATAACGCTAAGAGTATCATTTGGAGAAAATAAAGTATATGTTGAAAATGAAGAAAACTCTAAATTAACTTTTAAGGAAAGCAAATATGTAGTAGGTAAGATAGTAGATGTTATAGTTTTAGAAGAAATAACTCATGGTACTAGTTATAAGTCAAATTTAAAATATTTTTATAAAACTATATTATTAAATAATGAAGAAAGGATACTTCTTTCTTCAACTTACGAAAAAGATTCTCTTTTTCTATTAACTGATAAAGAATTCAAGTTAATATAGCCCTTATATATATAACTAGAGATGCATAAACTTAATTATACATCTCTAGTTTGTTCATCTACCAATGAACATTGCAACAATAACATAACCATAGGCAGGACTTTCTTCAATGCCTATGCCAATATAGTTGTATGCGTTTGATAAAAGGTTTTGTTTATGTGACTCAGATGCAAGCCATGATTTAACAGCATTTTCAACACTTGGGTTCCCGGCTATATTTTCACCTGCTGTTCTATATGTAATACCTGCATTTTGCATCATTTCAAAAGGTGAACCATAAGTTGGAGACTCATGTGAAAAATAGTTATTTTTAACCATATCAGTTGCTTTTGTTTGAGCTGTACTATTTAATAAATCATCTATTTGCAAAGGTGTGATACCTTGTGCTTTTCTTTCTTCATTGATTAGGCTTAATACAGTTTCAGCTGTGTTTGGCAACGTAGATGAAGTATCATTATTATTTTCTTCGTTTTCAGATTTCTTTAGTAAATCTTGTCTTATCATTCCAACCGTATTATTTGGTGTTATTACTAGATACCAATCATTAATACTACCAATAACTTGAACTTTTACACCTAGTGGTAAAGTAGAATAAATAGAATAATTTGTTCCTGGGCCACCTCTTAAATTAGTACCGTTGTTAATTACTTCAGCCATAAATTTATCAAGTTTTTTATATGCTTCAAATGTATCTATTGAGTTTTCGTTTATATTAGTATAATCTTTTGATATAAGTCCTACTTCATTATTGTCTAAAAAAGCTATATAAAAGTTATCAATATCACCTACTAATTTTACTTTGGTATTTTGAGGTAATGTACGGATAATACTTGAACTTTCTGTATTTGCAGTTTTTCTAAAATTTACTCTTTCAGTTAAAGTACCAAATTTTGTATCAAATGTGTTGCTAGCATAGCCAAAAATTTTTGAAAGTAATAACATCATTAGTATCGTTATTGACATAATTAGCAATCTTTTTCTTGAGATATACATATTTTTCACCTCATTTTTATTTTGTGTAAAAAAATATAATTTATTCAAATAAAACTTTATGTATAAATTTACCAAAAAAGGTTAAAAATACTAAAAGAGGTGAATTTTGTGCAAAAAACAGATGGTGAAATATATTGGAAAAAGAAAACAAAAATACAAAAAATATATCCATATTTAACAAATGATATATCTACAGAAGTATTAGTTATAGGTGGAGGTATAACAGGTGCACTTACTACATATTTCTTAGCTAAAGAAGGAGTTAAAGTAACTGTAGTAGAAAAAAATATAATAGGATATGGAACAACATTAACAGCACCAGCTATTTTAGAATATCAGTCTGATATGGATATGTATAAACTAGAGAAAATTTTAGGTGTAAAAGGTGCAGAAAGAATATATAAATTATGTTTAAATGGTATAGATATAATTGAAGAAATAGATAAAGAATTTGATAAAAACACAGGGTATAAAAGACAAGATGCTATATATTTTACAAATAAATATATGCAAAAATCAAATATGTCAAAAGAATTTGAAGTAAGAAAAAAGGCTGGGTTTGATGCAGCTTTATTAGATTCACATAATATATTAAATGTATCTAGTGCAATTCTTACAAAAAATGCTAGTGGAATTATAAATCCATATATGTTTACACAAGGACTTTTTGAATATTTATCTACTTTTAAAAATGTTAGAATATATGAAAATACAGAAGTTAAAAAATGTACACCAATGTATGATTTTGTTGAATGTAGAACAAATAATGATTTTAAAATAACTGCAGGAAATGTTATTTTTACTTCTGGTATAGATACATTAAAATATTTAGGAAATATAAATGTAGACTTATACAAAACTTTTACACTTGTATCAAAACCACTTATAGATCAAGAATACTTAAGTGATAGAAAAATTAATTTTACAGCAAGAGATAGTTTAGATCCATACCATTATATAAGATTTGATAATAATGGTAGAATTATATTTAGTGGCGAAAATGCTAAGTATACACCTAGATTTATGGATGATAAATATATGGAGAATTTTTCATCAGATAAATACAAAAGATTGTATAATTCAATGTTAAGAATATTTAATACTCAAGATAATATCCCCATAGACTATACATATAGTTCAACATTTGTGAGTACTAAAGATAATTTACCAATAATTGATGAAATTCCTAATATGCCAAATTGTTTTTGCAATCTTGGATTTGGAAGTAATGGGATATTATATAGTGCTATTGGAGCAAAGATGTTAAAAAATGCAATACATGGATTATATACAAAAGATATGAATATGTTTAAAATAAATAGATAGCCTTCTAAAATAAAAATCGTTGAAATTACAATTGTAATCAACGATTTTTTTAGTGTTATATAATTATTTATTTTGTGTTTTTTTAGACAAATTTTTGCTTTTTGTGCAAATGTGTGGTATAATCGTAACAGGTTGAGGTGAAAAAAATGGAAAAATTACGTGTTACATATAGTAAATCAAAAGAAGCAATATATTTATCTCATCTAGACACTTTAAAAGTGATTCAGCAAGCACTAATAAGGGCAGGAATATCAGTAGAATATTCTAAAGGATTTAATCCAAGACCAGAAATAACATTTGCACATCCATTATCTGTTGGGATTGAAAGCACAGGTGAGATATTTGATATAGTTTTAACAGAAGAGTTAGATCCACCTTATTTTATAAAAGAGTTAAATAAAGTTTTACCAAGTGGAATTACAATACTTTCAGCAGAATATGTTGATTTAAATGAAAAAGCTCTAATGTCTAGAGTTTATGCTGCTACTTACCTTATAACTTTTATATACCCAAAAGAAAAATTAGAAGGTAAGAACTTAAAAGAAATTGAAAATATAAAAGCAAAATACCAAAGAGATATGGAAAAATATTTATCTCAAAGAAATATATTGGTACTAAAGAAATCTAAAAATAGGATGGAGAGAATCGATGTAAAAACACAAATTATAAATTATGAGTTTACATTAGATGGAAAACTTGAAATAACAGTTGCGACTGGCTCTAGAACTAATTTAAAACCAGAATTTGTTTTATCTGGTTATAAAGAGTTTATCGATGAAAATATTGAATTTGAAATAAAAAGAACACGTATATTATATATGTAATTAGTATTTTTGTCGAGTATTGTCGAATACTGGAATATTGTGAAAAAATTGGATTTTATTGTAAACAAGGTATTGACTTTGAAAATTTATTGTGCAATAATATAGATATACGTTTAGGGAAGGCGGTGTACTAATATGCAAATAACAGACGTTAGAGTTAAAAAAATTAATTCTCAAAATAGGATGAAAGCTATAGCATCTATAACAATTGACGAAGTTTTTGTTATACATGACATCAAAGTTATCGAAAGTGATAAAGGACTATTTATAGCTATGCCTAGCAAAAAAACTCCAAACGGAGAATTCAAAGATATTGCTCATCCAATAAACACTGAAACAAGAGAGATGATACAAAACGCTATTATTGAAAAATATAATGAGGCTGAGTAATTAATTAAAATTGTATAATGAAGGGGGTATATATGACCCTCTTTTGCTGTATATAAGGAGGATTATTATGAGTTATCCAACAGAACATGTAAAAAATATAGTTTCTAATTTACCATACAACCCTGGAATATACATGATGCGAGATGAAAATGGTAAAATAATATATGTTGGAAAAGCTATTTCTTTAAGAAAAAGAGTACGTCAATATTTTCAAAAAAATAATAAGACGCCAAGAATTGAAAAAATGGTTACATTAATTAGAGATATATCATATATAGTGACAAATAATGAAGTTGAGGCCTTGGCTTTAGAATGTAACTATATTAAAGAAAATAATCCTAAGTTTAATGTAATGCTAAAAGATGATAAAACATATCCATACATTAGAATTAATTTAAAAGAAACTTATCCAACTATAATAGTAACAAGAAAGATGAAAAAAGATGGTGCTATGTATTTTGGTCCATATACTAATGTTGGTGCTATGAGACAAGCTTTACTTGCAATAAAGCAAATATTTCCTGTTAAAAGGTGTAAAGTTAATTTGGAAAAAAAGAAACTAAAAGCACCATGTTTATACTATCATATTGGAAGATGTTTAGGACCATGTATAAATGATATTAATTTAGAACAATATAGAAATATGATAAATCAAATTGTGTTATTTTTACAAGGAAAAAATTCAGAAATTAAAGATATTTTAAAAAAGGAAATTGATGAATGTATAGAAAAGCTTGATTTTGAAAAGGCTCAGATTTTAAAGGAAAGAATTGAGAATATAGATAAATTAAAAGAAAAACAAAATGTTTCAAACTTAAATGAAAATAGTACAGATATATTTGGATATGTTGCTAATAATTCTACATTATATATACAAATATTTAAAATAAGGAATTATAAAGTAGTACTTAATGATAATATTGAAATAAATGATTTCGAGAAAAATGAACTAGAAGATACATTAGTACAAATTGTAACTAGATATTATCTAGAAAACGAAGATATGCCTAAAAAAGTATATATTAATTTAGAAGATGAAAAAGTAAACCTTTTAAATGATTACTTTAAAAGTAAAGAGATAAAATTAGAAGTATTTTGTCCAAAAAGAGGAGAAAAGTCTAATCTTATTAAAATGGTTGAAAATAACATTAATATTAACATAGAAGATAAGAAAAATAATGTTATGGAAGATTTAGCTGAACTTTTAGGTTTTTCGCAAGGTTTAGATACAATAGAATGTTATGATATATCTAATCTAAGAAATGAATATATTGTTGGATGTATGATAAGGTTTGAAGATGGAAAATTAAATAAAAAGATGTATAGGAAATTTAAAATAAAAAGTACACAAACTCAAGATGATCCTAAGTGTATGTACGAAATTATATCAAGAAGACTAAAACATGTAAAAGAGTGGCCACTTCCTGATGTTATATTTCTTGATGGTGGTAAAACTCAAATGTCAGCCGTAAAGCAAGCTTTTAAAGAAGCAGATGAAGAGACAAATTTATATGGTATGGTTAAAAATGATAAACATAGAACAAGAGGGTTAATCGATTCTAATGGAGAAGAAATAGATTTAACTAATCATAAAAATATACTTAATTTTTTAACTTTTTTACAAGATGAAGTTCATAGATTTACTATTACTTATCATAGAAAATTAAGAGATAGTATTAAAAATGTAAAAACAAAAAAATAATTTAATAAAATTTGTTTCATTAAATCTTTATATATGTTATAATTATATTATGGAGGCGGGAATATGCTTACAGATAGAAGAGCAGAAAAAATGTTAGAATGTTTAAAATATGTTGTTGATGGAAAAATTGGAGAAACTAAAGAAGATTTAGGCGAATTTGAAAGGCTATTAGAAGTTTATCCATATAAGGATGAAATATTAATTTTAAATACTTTACATGATAAAAGGTCTCTTCTATTTGTTGATAGAAAATTATTATTTAAAGTAAAAAATGATGGAGCAATAGAATTACTTGGAGAATGTGAAATAAAAGGACCTCAAAATATTGATACTTGTAATACTAAGGAATTTATAACTGCTAAAGAAAATTATTCTGTGTTATATTATGAAATGAAAGGTACTTTATTTGGAAAGAAGAAAAGAAAATTAATGCAAGAACAAATTTCTAGATGTATTGATTTATCACAAAAAGCAATTGAATTAATGCTAAATAAAAATAATAATTTAGAAATATAGAATAAAAGATTATTATTTTCACATACTATTACTGGGTGATAATAATGAGTAAAAAAGCAAAGAATAAATCAAAACAAAATTCTAAACAAAACAAAAATGAAGTGATAGCTAAAACAGTAGAACATGTTGAAAAATAACATAAAGAGCCTCTATTTTAAAGAGGCTTTTTTCATATAATTACAATAATATTTTATTTTTCAAAAAATTTACATTATAAAAGTTAGTTATATTACAGATAATAAAATTGGGAGATGATTTAAATGTCAGAAAAAAATACAAAATGCTCTCAAAAAATTATGTGTGGAGTTACAGATTGTCTTCACAATTGTATTGATGATTCAACATGTAGGCTAGAAAGTATAAAGGTAAATATCTCTTCAGAAGGTAATAAGGCAGGATGTAAAGAGGGAACTTGTTGTATATCATATGATTATGCTGGTGATCTTAATGAGGTTGAGATAACAGGGAGAGACTAAACCATTAAAAGAGAGTATTAAAAAAGAATTTAAGAAGCTGGTTATAGTATTTAAAATATATTTCATATTATACTAGAATTAGTTTATAGGCATGTTAAAGGCTACATCTAAAAAGATGTAGTCTTTTGTTTTAGTTACATAGATATGCAAATGTAAACAGATTAATAAAAAACAATGAAATTATTTTTTACTTTTTTTACAAAATTCGACATTTTTTAACATTTAGTTGTAATATAATTATATTGAACATAATAATTATTTTTTTCTAGCCTTTTTAGGTATGCTAAAAGATTCAAAGTCTTTACTTTGTATATCTTTGATAGGAAAATAATCTAATATATGTTTTAAAAATTGTCTAGTTTCTTTACTATGTATATCATGTGTATTAATGAAACTATTAAAAGACGCATTTACATCATTGCTAGAAGGTATACTATTTATACCATAAAATAAATCATTTGGTGTAACAAGTAGTGCTGCACATAGCTTTAGCACCATTTGAATAGTACAAGCATTCTTGCCACTTTCAATTCTACCAAGTTGCACAGTAGAGATAGATATTGATTCAGCAAGTTGTTCTTGAGTTAAGCCTTTTAGCAATCTGTAATTTTTAACATTATTTCCAAACGTTAATAGATCATTGCTTCTTAAATTATTTGTCATATTTATCACCTTTTTTTATTATATCAATATTAATTATGTTTTTACATAGCACATTTGTAGTAAAACATAGGATAAAAAGTCTCAAAAATGTTTTTATCTTAAAGTTTAAAAATCATTTATGAAATTATACAAATATACATTTAAACATATTTGTTTCTAATTATTATACCCAAATTATTTAGTTTTATTCAGTTATATTATAATAAATTAAATATTTAAAATAATATTGTTAATATAAATACGACAAATATTTCATCAAATTTTTAAAAAGTTCTTTTAGTTATTGAATTATGAAAGTTTTTATCATATAATATAACTAAAAGGAGATTGGGGTAATATGAATACTAAATTAGAAGAATTTAAAAGTAATATAAACGGAAAAAAAGTCGCAGTATTAGGTCTTGGTATTAGTAATATACCAGCTATCGAATATTTACATAGATTAGGTGCTATTATATATGCACATGATATAAAGACACAAATTGATGAAAGATTAAAAAAGCTTAATAATATAACTTTTATGTTAGGAGAAGATAACCTAAAAAATTTAAATGATATGGACTATATATTACGTTCACCGGGGATTCAACCTTTTATAAAGGAAATAGAAGATGCTCAAAAAAGTGGAGTAGTACTTACATCAGAGATAGAACTTTTTATGGAATTATGTCCTTGTAAAATTATTGGAATAACTGGTAGTGATGGTAAGACAACAACTACTACTATAGTTTCAAAATTTTTAGAAAAAGCAGGATATAAAGTTTGGCTTGGTGGAAATATAGGAATACCGCTATTTGCTGAGATTGATAATATAAAAAAAGATGATATAGCAGTTTTAGAATTAAGTAGTTTCCAGCTTATGACTATGAAACAAAGCCCAAATATTTCAGCTATAACTAATATATCACCAAATCATTTAAATTATCATAGAAGCTATGAGGAATATATATCTGCCAAAACAAAGATATTTTTATTTGAAAAAGAAAATGATATCGTAGTATTTAATGAAGATGATATGTATACCAAGAAAAATGAACAACTCGCAAAAATTACAAATAAAAATGGAATTATACGAAAATTTAGTATAAAAGAAAAAGTTGAAAATGGAGCATATTGCAAAAACAATAAATTTTATTATAGTGAAGATGGAAAGGATATTGAAATTTGTCCTATTTCATATATGAAACTTATAGGAATGCATAATGTTGCAGATATATGTACTGCAATAACAGTGGTATGGGGATTAGTAAAAGTAGAAAATATAGTTGAAGTTATAAAGGAGTTTAGTGGAGTAGAGCATAGAATGGAATTTATTAAAGAAATAAATGGCGTTAAATGGTATAATGATTCTATAGCTAGCACACCTACTCGTACAATGGCAGGATTAAAAGCTTTTGATAAGAAAATTATTCTTATTGCAGGCGGTTATGATAAACATATAGATTATGATGTTATGGGAGAATGTATTTTAGAAAAGGTAAAATCTTTAATACTTGTTGGTGATACTTCTGATAAAATAGAAAATGCAGTTAAAAAAGAATTAAATAATAACAATAATAATGAAAAAATAGATATTAAAAGGTTTGATAATTTAAAAAGTTGTGTAGAATATGCAAATTCTATAGCTAAATCTGGTGATATTGTTGCAATGTCTCCAGCTAGTGCATCTTTTGATATGTATAAGAATTTTGAGGAGAGAGGAAATCTTTTTAAAAAATTAGTAAATGCTTTAAATTAATAAAAAGTCACTTCAATTTTTTGAAGTGGCTTATGTTATATTATATATATATTATTTTCTATTTATATTTACTTGAAAAAAAGGGTATTTTGTAGTATTATTAATATGTTAGGTGAGAAAATGGAAAATAAAATAAATATAAACGATTTATTATTAGAAGAACTAGAAGAATATATAGAAAAAATAGGTGAAAAGAAATTTCACGCAAAACAGATATATAAATGGCTTCATAAGATTGGAGTTACAAGTTTTGATGAAATGACAGATATTTCTAAATCTTTAAGGGAAAAACTTAAAGCTTCTGCATATATATTAAATATGGATATAATTGAAGCACAAGTATCAAAAAAAGATGGTACAATGAAGTTTTTAATTAAATTACAAGATAATTGTGCGATAGAATCTGTATTTATGAGATATAATCATGGTAATACAATTTGTGTATCTACTCAAGTTGGATGTAAAATGGGTTGTAAATTTTGTGCATCTACAAAAGAAGGTTTTGAAAGAAGTTTAACTGGAAGTGAAATAGAAGGACAAATACAAACAGTACAAAGATATACAAAAGAAAGAATATCAAACATTGTATATATGGGAATAGGTGAACCCTTAGATAACTATGATAATGTTATAAGATCAATAAAATTAATAAATCATCCAATGGGATTAAATATTGGAGCAAGACATATAAGTTTATCTACTTGTGGTTTAGTTCCTAATATATACAAACTTGCAGATGAGAATATACAATGCACTTTGTCTATTTCTCTTCATGCAACAACTGATGAAAAAAGAAAAGAAATAATGCCAATTGCAAATAGATATAGTATAAAAGAAATACTAGACGCATGTAGATATTATATTAAAGTAACAGGAAGAAGAATTAGTTTTGAGTATGCACTTATATATGGTAAAAATGATACATATGAAGATGCTATGGGACTTGTTAAACTATTAAGAGGAATGATTGCTCATGTTAATCTAATTCCAGTTAATGAAATAAAAGAAAAAGAATATAAAAAGGCAACTGAAAAGTCAATAGAAAGTTTTATGAATACTTTAAACTCATGTGGTATAGTTACAACTGTTAGACGTGAACTAGGTTCTGATATTGATGCAGCTTGTGGACAATTAAGAAAAAAATATATAGATAAGAATTTATAATAAGTATTGAAATTTATTTGACTTTTGATATAATATATATATAATTTGAGGTGAATTAATGAGATTTGTAGCTAAAACAGATGTCGGCAAAAAAAGGAAAAATAATGAAGATAGTTTTTTTGCAAAAATATTTGATAAAGATTTAGCTTTATTTATAGTAGCAGATGGACTTGGTGGCTACGAAGGTGGCGAAATTGCAAGTAATGTACTTGTAAAGAAAGTTTCTAGCTATATTGAAGAAAGCAAAAAAGTATTAGTAAATGCTAGTGAGCAAAAAATAAAAAACATATTAAATGTTTCTCTTTTGCTTGCAAACGATGAGATTTATAAAATAGAGAAAACGGATGAAAGATATAAAGGAATGGGAACTACAATTGTTGTAGTGTTGCAAGTAAAAAATAAGTTGTTTTACTTATCAGTAGGTGATAGTAGAATATATTATATTTCACCAAAAGATTCTCGTATAGAACAAGTTACAATTGATGACACATATGTAAATGAATTAATAAAAACAAAAGTTATAACAGAGGAAGAAGCAAAAACTCATCCTCAGAAACATGTTTTAACAAAAGCAGTTGGAATAGTAAAAAATATATCAGCCGAAGTAAAAACATTAGACGTAAAAAGTGGATATTTGTTACTTTGTTCTGACGGAGTTACTAATACTATTTCTACAGATGAATTGTTAAACTTGTTTGAAAAAAATAGTTTAGATGATTTAGCTGATAAAATAATTGATACAGCGAACAATAATGGCGGTATCGATAACATTACTGCTATAGTTATAGAACTATAAAAAGGAGAAAATGATTATGGATTTAATTGGTAGAGTATTATCTTCAAGATATGAAATATTAGAAAAAATAGGCGAAGGTGGAATGGCATATGTGTATAAGGCAAGATGTAAATTATTAAACCGTTTTGTTGCAATAAAAGTCTTAAAACCTGAATACGCTAAAGATGAAACTTTTGTAAATAGATTTAAAACTGAAGCTCAATCTGCTGCAGCACTAACACATCCAAACATTGTATCCGTATATGATGTTGGGCATGAAGATGAAGGCAATATAAATTATATAGTTATGGAATTATTAGAGACAAAAACTTTAAAAGATTATATTGAAGAACATGGAGCTCTTTCAAATGATCTTACTTTAAAAATTGCTGCACAAATAGCATCAGCTTTAGAAGCAGCACATAAGGCTCATATAATTCATAGGGATATAAAGCCACATAATATAGTATTAAATCAAAATATGGTAGCAAAAGTTACTGATTTTGGGATAGCAAAGATAACAACTACAAGTAGTGCAACAATAACTAGTTTTGGTAGTACTGTCGGTTCTGTCCATTATTTTTCGCCAGAGCATGCAAAAGGTGGATATATTGATGAAAAATCAGACTTGTATTCTTTAGGTATTGTTATGTATGAAATGGCTACTGGTAAGCTTCCTTTTGATGGTGATTCACCAGTATCAGTTGCATTAAAACAAATACAAGAAGAGCCTGTTGAACCGATACTTGTTAATCCAAATATATCACCTGCATTAAATCAAATTATACTTAAAGCAATGCAAAAAAGCACTGCTACAAGATATCAATCTGCTACAGAACTATTACAAGATATATCACAAGCACTTTTAAAACCAAATGCTCTTATTGAAAGACCAGAATCTTTTGTTGAAGCTGGCGCTACACAAGTTATACCTGTATTGTCTAATGTGGATACAGCAAATAAAGTACCCAATTTAAGAACAAGACAGGCAAGAGCTGCAAATGTTTCTACAGCAAAAGATAGGACTTTAAAAGAAGAAAATCTGGAAGATGATGATGAAGAAAAGGAATTAACTCCAGAGCAAAAGAAAAAAAGAAAGAAGAAAATAATAATTATATCTGCTATAATAGCAGTTATAATCATTGCTATAGCAGCAGTTATTATTATTAAATTAAATAGTGGAAATAATAATAATCAAAATATTGAAATAGAAGTACCAGATTTAGTAAATAAGAATTTTGATGAAATGGTTGAAATGTATAAATCACAAAATATAGAAATATTACAAGATAGTGAAGAATATAACACTGATATACTAGAGGGATATATTATATCACAAACACCAGAAAAAGGTACAAAAACAACTGATAAAAAGATCTATGTTGTTGTAAGTAAAGGACCAAGAATGGTTGAAGTTACTGACGTTGAAGGAAAAGATATTAAAATTGCAAGATATGAATTACAAGATACTTTAGGTTTTGTTCTTGATATAGAAGAAGTAATAAATGAAAAAGTAACAGCTGGGATTGTTATATCACAAGATAAAAAAGCAGGAGAAAGTTTACCATATGGAAGTACAATTAAACTAAGCGTAAGCAAAGGTGATGGAAAAGAAGATGTTGTAATGCCTTCAGTACTTGGCCAAACTGAACAACAAGCAAAGGAAACATTAGAAGGACTAAAGCTTACTGTTAGTGTAAAGTATGGTGAAGATAATACAAAGAGTAATGGGGTTGTTATATCTCAAAGCTATCCACAAAATCAATCTTTAAAAGAAGGAACTTTAGTAGAGATAACTGTAAATAGATTAGTTATAACTAAGAAGATAACTTTAGATTTACTTGAATTACAAGGAGGAACACCTTTAGATGTAGAAAAAATAAATGTAAAAGTAACTGCAAGTGTTGATGGTGGTGCTACTAATACTGTATATACAGAATCTTTTGATCCTGAAACAAAATCTACAACTTTTGAACTTCAAGGTTATGAGAAGGCGACATTACATATATACATAAATGATAAGTTAACAAAAGAGCAGAATATAACTTTTTAACTAACAAAAAATAAAATAGTATGTAACTTTGGATTATTCCAATTTACATACTATTTTTTAAATATATTTTATTAAATTACATACAATATATTTACAATTGTGCTACAAAATGATAAAATGTAAGCACGAATGTAAAAGAGGGGAATAGTATGGACGATAAAATTTTAAAAATAATGAGAAAAAATAACGGGATAATAACCCCTATACAATTAGAGAAAAGTGGAATATCTAGGGGATATTTATCAAAAATGGAGAAAGAAGGGACTATTGAAAGAATTAATAGAGGAATATATGTAACAAAATATTTTAAATATGATGAATATTATTTATTTCAATTAAAATATCCTAAAGCTATATTTTCTCATAATACAGCTCTATATTTTTATGAAATGACAGAAAGAACTCCAATGAAAATGGATGTTACAGTATATAGGGAATATAATCCTCATAGATTCAAAGATTTAGTGAATGTATATAAAGTTAATAAAAAACTATATGATTTGGGGGTTATAGAAAAAAAATCATCACAAGGAATGAAAGTAAAAATATATAATTTAGAAAGAACGTTATGTGACATTATAAAAGATAAAGATAGTTTAGATATTGAGATAAGAAATAAAGCTATAAAAAAATGTATTAAGAGTAAAGAATTTAGTGCAAGTAAAATGTTTGAATATGCGAAAAAAATGGATATATATGATATGGTTAAAAATTATATGGAGGCAATTATATGATTAAAAATGCTAGAAGTTTAATAGATAAATCAAGAACTTTAGCAGTAAAGTATAATGTTACAGTAAATGAAATATTACAAAATTATATGTTTGAAAGAATACTAGAAAGATTATCTATTTCAAAATATAAAAATAATTTTATTTTAAAAGGTGGAATGCTATTATCTTCAATAATGGGGATAGATACCAGAACTACAATGGATATGGATACTTGTATAAAAGGTATAAGTTTAACAGATGAAAAATTATATGAAGTGTTAAACGAAATCCTAAATATAGAAATAGGTGATGGTGTAAAGTTTGAAGTAAAAAATTCTAAACCAATACGAGAAGAGGATGACTATGGTGGATTAAAATATTATTTACTAGCAAGATTTGACAATCTTAGAATAAATTTAAGTATAGATGTTGCAACTGGTGATTTAATTACGCCAAGAGAGATAGAATATGATTATAAAATGATGTTTGAAAATAGAAGTTTAAAGATAATGGCTTATAATATAGAAAGTATTATAGCAGAAAAGTTTCAAACAGTAATATCAAAGGGGATATTAAATAGTAGAATGAAAGATTATTATGATTTGTACTATTTAATGAAATATAAAGAATTTTCAAAAGAAAATTTAAAAATTGCTATTGAAAAAACATTTTATAAAAGAAATACAGATTTACAAAGTACAAGTAAAGTTATTACTGAGATAGGAAAAAGTGATTTTTTAGAAAACTTATGGGAATTGTATTCACAAAAGTATCAATATGCAAAAAATATAAAGTTTAAGGAAGTAATTACTTCAATATCTGAAGTAAATAAAATATTATATGAAAATTAAAAATAAGATCTACAACTTTTAAACTTCAAGGATACAAAAACACTGCATTACATAATATATTAACGATAAATTAACAAAAGAGCAGAATATAACTTTTTAACTAACGAAAAATAAAATAGTATGTAACTTTGGATTATTCCAATTTACATACTATTTTTTTTATATTTTATAAAATTACATACGATATATTTACAATTGTGCTACAAAATGATAAAAAGTAAGCACAGTTGTAAAAGAAGAATTATTATAACTCTTCTAATGTTCCAAATGTATAACCTTGTTTTTCAAGTTTTGTAAGAAGTTCATCAAGTATTTCTGAATTTGTTTTTGAAGTACTATGTAATAATATAATTGCACCATCATGTATTCTTGACATTATTTTATTTAATGCCTCTTCCTTTGAAGGCTGTTTATCTTTATGCCAATCTACATATGCCAAACTCCAAAATATCGTTTTATACCCAAGTTCGTTTGCCATTTTTAAATTCGTTTCACTAAAAATCCCTTGTGGCGGTCTATAAAATTTTTTCATGTCTTTACCAGTAATCTCTTTATATAGTTCTTCAACGGGTTCGATTTCCTTTTTAAAATCTTCCATCGTAGACATTTTTGACATATTTGGATGATGCATAGAATGATTAGCAACAATATGTCCTTCATCATCTATTTGTTTTATTAATTCTGGATTTGATTTCATTAAAGTTCCAACTACAAAGAATGTAGCTTTTACATTATGTTTTTCTAAAACTCCTAGTATTTTAGGTGTATATCCTGCCTCATAGCCAGCATCAAATGTTATATATATTTTTTTGTTACCTTCTGGAGCTATAAAGTATGAATTAAATTCTTTTAAGTATTCGGGTGTTGCATTACCAGTTGGTCTTTCACCTTGCTTTTTAAAAGATAATCCCCAATTCGTATTTTTGGAAGCTGATATGAAATGTTTACACGCAAAAGTAAATCCAATTATAAGTGCTAATGAAAGTATAATAAAAACAATATTTTTTTTCGTAAGAATCATATACATAATTAATCACCATTCTTACTTAATTATATTTATAAATTATTTAAATATTACTTGTAAAATTATGTGTAATATAAATAGTAGGAATAAATGATAATGTAAGTTGATGTCGTTTTCTTCATATATAAATATCATTAAACATATATATTAGTATATTTATAGGAGAGATTATATGTATATATTAAATTTATATAAAAATAAAAGATTATGGATTGTAATTTCTATTGCTATACTTATAGCGATATCCTTAATAGTTATAACTTTTGCATCTGTATTTACTATATCTGATGAAATAGTAAAAATTAATAAAGAGGATTTTATAAATTTAAATTCATATTATACAGAATATGAATTAAATGTATATAGTAATAAAAACCAAAATAGATATTATATGAAAGAATGGTATAACAAAAAATCTGATGATGATTATAACTTTAGAATAGAAACCAATAATGATGGAATTAATTTTACATATATAATAGCAAATAATTCGTTATCTATTAAGTCAGATTCACAGTTAAATTATATGAAGTTAAATGATTATATTGTAGATAGAAAAAATGTAGCAAGTATATCCACATTTTTAGAGTTATTTAAACGAATTGCTGATGCTAATAATACAGATAACAAAGGAGATTGCTGTAAGATAAAAGTTGAAGAGATAGATAATAAAGTAAATTATAGCATTATTTTAAATAATAATTCTGATAGTAATTGCAAGATATGTAATGATTATAAAGAAATTACATATTCTGGAATGAAAATTTTATCATTTGAATTAGTCTTAGATAAAGATAGCCTTATGCCACTTGAGTATATTGTATATACTGTAGATGGTAAAACTTGGGCAGATATAATATTTACTAAATTTGATATAAATGCGGATTTTGACGAAAAAATATTTGCTTTTTCTTAAATTTAGTGTATAATATATGGAAGTAGGGGATAATTTTGGTAATTAAAAGAGGAGATATTTTCTATGCTGACTTAAGTCCAGTTGTTGGTAGTGAACAAGATGGAATAAGACCAGTATTAATTGTGCAAAACAATTTGGGAAATAAATTTAGTCCAACAGTTATAGTAGTTGCAATAACTACTCAAAAAAAGCCAATGTTACCTACTCATATACCAGTTTTAAAAGAAAAATACGGTTTACCTAAAGATTCTATAATTTTAACAGAACAAGTTAGAACTTTGGATAAATCAAGGCTAAAAGAAAAAATAGGTGAGTTTGATACAGAAATAATGGAGAAGGTAAAAAAGGCTTTAAAAATAAGTCTTAGTATCAGAGCTGAGTTTCAAGACATATTTTATAATTGGTAAATGATATCTTTAAGTATATTAGAGGTGAAAAAATGGAGAAAAAAACAAATAAACAAAAAAGAAACGATACTTCAAAGGTAAGAAAAGTAAGAAAGGTAGATAAAGATCTAATAAATAATGGTGATCAAAATTCTAAGAAAAAGAAGAAAAATCATAAAAAAGGATGGAAAATATTTAGAATATGCCTATTTGTGTTATTAGCATTATTTATAGTAGGTGCAGGTATAGTTTTAGGTGTTGTTACAGGAATAATAGATAAAACAGATAGTGTAGATTTAGAGGATATTCAAAGCTATTCTTTAACATCTTTTGTTTATGATAAAGATGGACAACAAATCGGTTCTTTTTCTGGACTTGAAAATAGAGTACTTGTTGAATATAAAGACTTACCACAAACTTTGATTGATGCTGTTGTTTCAATTGAAGATGAAAGATTTTATAGTCATAAAGGTGTTGACGTAAAAAGAACTTTAGGTGCCATTGTAACGTATATATTAAATGGTGGAAAATCTAATTTCGGTGGTAGTACAATAACACAACAATTAGTAAAGAATGTTACTGATGATAAATCTTCTTCATGGACTAGAAAAATTAGAGAATGGTATAGAGCGTTAACATTAGAGAAAATGATGAATAAAGATGAGATATTAGTAGCATATCTTAATACAATATACTTAGGTGAAAGTTCTTATGGTGTAGCTGTTGCAGCTGAAACTTATTTTGGTAAGCCTGTAAATGAAATTAATTTGGCTGAATCGGCAATATTAGCAGCCGCAATACAATCACCTGAGGCTACTAATCCGTATGCAGGCGAAGAACAAAAACAAAAATTATTAGATAGACAAAAAGTTGTTTTAAATAAAATGTTAGAACTTGGAAAAATAACTAAGGAACAACATGATGAGGCTGTTAATTATAATGTTGAATTTAAGAAAGCTAGCAATACAAGTTCTGGTGCTGTTCAAAGCTATTATGTAGATGCGGTATATAATGCAGTACTAGAAGATCTAATGGAAGAAAAGGGATATGACGAAGGACTTGCAAAACAAAAACTATATGGTGGCGGTCTTAAAATATATACACCAATGGACCAAAAAGTTCAAAAAGCTATAGATGATGCATATGATAACGATAGACTTTTCTATACAGATAGAGATGGTAAATTTATGCAATCTGCTATGGTAGTAATGGAACAATCAACAGGAAATGTTGTTGGATTAATTGGTGGCGCTGGTGAAAAAACAGGAGCTTTAGTGTTAAATAGAGCAACTGATGAACCAAGACAACCAGGTTCTTGTATGAAACCAATAGGTGCATATGGTCCAGCCTTTGAACTTGGAAAATTATCACCTGGCGCAGGGATAGATGATTCACAACTTGTAAATGTACAAAATGGACCAGGAAACTATTATGGTTATTTTAACGGTTATGTAACAGTAAGAAGCGCTATAGCAAGATCTATGAACCTACCTGCTATTAGAGCATATATGAAAGTAGATCCAAGTTATGCAATTACGTTTGCTAAAAACATGGGACTTAAGAACTTAGTTACAGCAGAAGAAAATCCATCAAAGAATGATGAAAGTTACTCTTTCTCTATAGGTGGATTAACTAAAGGTGCAACTGTTCTTGAAATGGCAAATGCTTATGCTACTATAGCTAATCAAGGTGTTTATGTAGAACCAAAATTATATACTAGAGTAGTTGATAAGGATGGTAAAGAAATATTAAATAACAATAGTTCAACAGCTAAAGTTGTTATGAAAGAATCAACAGCTTACATGTTAACTAGTTGTTTAGAAGAAGTTGTTAAAACTGGTACTGCTGCAGGATATGTAAGAATGAAAAATGGTATGGCAGTTGCTGGTAAGACAGGTAATACTGATAACGATATAGATCAATGGTTCTGTGGTTATACACCATATTATACAATAGCATGTTGGAATGGTTATGATTATCAGGACGGTGCTAAACCTATTGGATATAGAAAAATAGGTAGTTATCCTTATACTTCAGTTTATTTGTTTAATGTTGTTGCAAATGCAATAAGTGAAGGTCAAGAAGTTAAACAGTTTACAAGACCAAATACTGTTACTACTGCTCCTTTATGTAAGGTTTCAGGATTAGTTGCAACTGATGCTTGTAGAAGAGATCCAAGAGGAGATCAAACTGGTACAGATTTAGTTGCTAAGGATTCAATTCCAACTGATACATGTAATATTCATAAACTTGTTAGAATTTGTAAAGATACAAATCTTATAGCAAATGAGTATTGCCCAAATGTAGAAGAAAGATCATTTATTACAAGAGATGGGGTACCTGCAATAAAACCAAGTGACTGGTCATATATGTTACCAACTCAAACTTGTAATGTACATAACGAAAATACAAAGGATCAAGAAGAAAACACACCTACTGATCCAGATGATGAAGTAGATATATATGGCGATGATGAGGATAACAATAATAATAGAAATAGATAAAAATATGACTAATCACAAGCACAATTATTACTAGAAAGTTAAAAGATATATTAGAAATTATAAAAAAGAAATGAAAATAATATAGTAATATACAAAATATTATATAAGGAAATCCCTAGCCTAATATTAGCAAATAGTATTGAAGTAGGGAATGTGCAAAGAGAAAATTCTTAGCTGCTTGTTATTAATGGCATAAAATAGGATATTTAAAAGAGTAGGAGCGAAAGTTTGAACTCTACCCCTTAAAGTAGACACTAATAAAAAAGAGGTGTATACTTTAAGGGGGTATTTTTATGGGAAATAAGAGAAAAACCTACTCAAAAGAATTTAAAGTTATGGTAGTAGAAGATGAATATACTGAAAAAAGAGCATATTTAGGAATTATATTGAAAGTAAATGGCTTTAATTATTTTGTACCACTAGAACAATCCAAGACTAGCACACCAAAAACTAAAAAATAATATATTTATATTTAAAATGTACGATGATAAATATGGTATGTTAGGTTTTAATAATATGATTCAAGTAGATGATACTGAACTTATAAATTTTGATATAAATAAAGAAAGTGAAAAATATAAGCAAATTCTAATTAGTCAATATCACTTTTGCAATAAGCATATATAAGAAATTCAAACTAAAGCACTAGAAACATATAATAGAAGTCAAAAAATGAATTTCTAAAAAAGTATGTTGTAATTTTATAATGTGTAAAAATTGTAATGGGATAGTATTAGTCAGATGTTATCTTTAAATATATTTTTTAATTAAAATATGATATAAATAATATGTACTAGAAAATATGTTCAAACTAGTGTCATATTACAAACCAACAGGTGACCACATAGGGGAGTAGAATACTTATCTAATGGAATAAAAGAAGGAAAGAAATACCAGACTTTACTTGGAGTTACAGTTTCTGGAAAAACTTTTACTATGTCAAATATTATTTAGCAAGTACAAAAGCTAACAATAGTTTTAGTATAAAATAAAACATTAGCAGGACAATTATATAGTAAAATTAAAGAGGTTTTTCCAGAAAATAATGTGAAATACTTTGTTAGTTAGAATGACTAACTACACAAATAGCTTTAAATAGCCACTTCTAATCCCTTTTAGTTTTATTTAATTTACTAAAAAAATGACTAAATAAGCCTAAAAAAACAAAATAAAGCTAAACAAACAGAAAATATGCCCCAATTCGTGTAAGATAACATAATTTCATTAAAAAATTTGACAAAGTATAGAATAAAGTATATAATAAAGTACAGAATAAAGTATAGAATAAAGTAAAATTATTTTATACTTCGGAGGGAAAATATGAATTTAGGAATGGAAACAGAAAAAGTAGAATTTAAAAAGAGTACAAGCGAAATTATTGAAGGAGTAATATCATTATCAGCTATGTTGAATAAACATGGAGAAGGAACAGTATATTTTGGAGTAAAAAACAATGGAGACGTAATAGGACAAAAAGATTTAAATGAAAATACTTTAAGAGATATATCAAGAAAGATAGCTGAAGGCATAAAACCGCAAATAATTCCTAATATAGCATTAGAATTGATAGGAGACAAAAAGGTTATTAAAGTGTTTGCAAAGGGAAATGATATTCCATATTCAGCATTTGGAAAATATTATAGTAGATCATTCGATGAGGATAGAGGACTTTCTCCAGAAATGTTAAAAGCATTAATAAATAGAGAGGGAGAACCAGATTATATAGTTAATAAATTAGCATCTAATCAAAATCTAACATTTAAGATGTTAAAAGGATTATATATATCGAACGATATTAGAATTAATAATGAAAAATTTGAGGATAATTTAGGATTAAAGACAAATGATGGTAAATATAATTTTATGGCTGAGTTGTTAGCAGACTCTAATGATATATCTATTAAAGTAGTGACTTTTGCGGGATTAGACAAAGCAGTAATGTTGAAAAGAACTGAATATGGTGGAAAATGTTTGTTGTTATCTGTTAATAATGTTTTAGAATATATGGAAAGCATAAATGAAACAAAAGTAAAAGTTGGAGGAATTCAAAGAAAAGAAGAAAAATACTTTGATTTTAGTTCTTTTAAAGAAGCATGGCTAAATGCTTGTATCCACACAAAGTGGTCTGAAGAAATTCCACCTGCTGTTTATATATATGATGATAGAATAGAAATTGTATCAAATGGAGGCTTACCATCAGCATTAACAAAAGAAGACTTTTTTGCAGGAGTTTCAAAACCTATTAATAAAAAGCTGTTGAAAATTTTCTCGGATTTAGATTATATCGATCAAACCGGGCATGGTATTCCACTGATAGTTAAAAATTATGGAAAGAAAGCTTTTTATATTAGTGAGCACACTGTGATTGTTACTTTACCACTTAACAAAAAATTATTGGATGGCATTAACGTGGAAAGTATATATTTAGATCTAAATGAATCAGAAATCAAAATATTATCTTTAATAAAAGATAATAATACTTATAAAACTAGTGATTTTATGAAATTAACTAATTATAGTGAATCCTATATTAATAAAATTTTGCGTTCCTTAAAGAATAAAGAGTATATTAAACGTATAGGAGCAAATAAAAATGGACACTGGAATGTACTTAAATAAATGTATTATAATATTCAAGTATAAAATTGGTGCTTATGAATTGCTTTATGTGCAAGTGAGAAATATTATATGAAAATTATAGTAACTAGACATGTACAAACCGACTGGAATGTTCTTGGTAAATTTCAAATATAAACTGATGTAGAATTAAATAAAACAGGGAGAAGTTAGGCAAAAGAAACGACTGAAATTATTAATAAGAAGTTTATGGTTACTATTATACAAGACAATAGATTAATGAAAATAGGATTTGGTAAGAGTGAAGGTATAACCAAAGAAGATAGAAAAAAATTAAAAGAGATTAATACAGAAGTAAATGATATATGGAATTATAATAAAAACGTAGATTTTTATGGTATAGAGCCTATGAAAAAATTTTGTAATAGGATATATGAATTCTTAGATGAATTAATAAAGAAATACAAAAATAAGAATATCCTTTAAAAAAGTTTATTGATAGAGAGCATGTTAAAGGATTGGAGAATTGTGAGGTTATAAAATATGAGATTTTAAAAAAGTTTATGACCAAATTTGTGCATAAGAAAAACATTAGAAGTAATTGAAACATCTTATAAAAAAGGAATGGGAATAATTAAAACTATAATAATCAATGATGAGAATATAAATAAGCAGTTTGCAAAAAAAGAAGTTAAAAAGTAGAGCAATAATGTTCCAATTAGTATCGGATTACAAGCCAGCAGGTGGCCACCTAAGAGAGTAGAATACTTGTCTAATGGAATAAAAGAAGGAAAGAAATACCAGACTTTACTTGGAGTTACAGGTTATGGAAGAACTTTTACTATGTAAAATATTATTTAGCAAGTACAAAAGCTAACAATAGTTTTAGTACACAATAAAACACTAGCTGGACAATTATATAGTAAAACCAAAGAGGTTTTTCTGGAAAATAATATGAAATACTGTGTGTCATAATACGGGTAAAATTAGCCCGTATTTTTTGTGCATTTTTTCTTAAAAAACTATTGAAAATTTATATAAAAAGATGATATAATTTAAAACGAATGATAGTATTTTGTGGGAGGCTAATATATGATTAGAAAAACATTTGGGAGAAGTAATAATTTACAAAAAGAAAGGAACGGAAATAACGCAAAAGGAAATAAAGGAATTAGCTTATTAATTTTAATAATAATATTAATAATAATGTTAATACTGGCAACAGCAGTAATAACAATGGTAATAAATCAAGATCTTTTTGATAATGCAAATGATGTGGTAATGAAATCGGATATGATGGCAATGTTAAATAGCCAAGAAGCCAGACTATCAGATTTAATGCATGATAAACTAGGAGATAAAAGTAAAATAACAGAAGAAGATTTCGCAGATATAGTACCAGAAGAATATGCACAGATGGGATTTATAGCAAGTAAGGATGGTATGATATATGCTGGTGATGATGAACATGTAAAAGAACTAGCAATAGAGATGGGATATATAATACCAGGAAATGTAGAAATACCAGATATAGAGGGAATCTTTGTAAGTAATGTAACAACAAATGGTGCAAGGATAGAAATAGGAATTGAAGAAAAGCCAGGAGTAAAGTACACATATAAGTATAGTAAAGATAATGGAGCTACATGGCAAAGTGAAGTATCATATGAAACAATATACCAAATAAAAGGGATGACTGAAAATACAACATATGAAGTTAAGGTAGAAGCTTCAAGTGGAAATAGTAAAAAAGAGTCAGGAGTAGAAAGATTAGTAACAAAAGAACTATTACTTGGAACAGTAGAGATAAGAGAAGGAAATAAAGCAGGAGATATATATGAAGAAGAAACATGGACAAACAAAGATATATATATCGCTATACATCAAAGTGAAACAGGACAAACAACATATGAATTAACAGGAGCAAATACTTCACAAGAGCAAACAGGAGAAACTACAATAAGTGGACAAGGAAAAACAGAATTAATAGTAAAAACAACAGATGGAACAAATACAAAGACTGAAATACATAAAATAAATATAGATAAAGAAGCACCAACAGGAAATATAACAGCGTCATCAACAACAAATAGTATAGTAGTAGATATAAGAAACGCAGTAGATAATTTAAGTGGAATAAAGAGTTATAAATTTTATTTAGACGGAGTATTAAAAGAAACAAAAGAAGGTATAGAAGAAGATATAAGCTATGAATATGAAGGATTACTACAAGGCGTAGAATATGAAATAAGAGTAGAAATAGAAGATATAGCAGGAAATATAAAAGAATATAGTGAAGTAAGAGATGTAAGTGAAATAACAACAGAAGAAGATATAAAAGTAGAGATAGAACCAACAGGATGGACAAATCAAAATGTAAAACTAACAATGACATTCCCAGCAGTACCAGGATTAATAGGTCAATATAGTGAGGATGGAATAAGCTTTAAAGATGTAACAGAAGAAGGAAAATCAAATGTCCAAGTTGAATATGTAGGAGAAAATAGAACAATATATGTAAGATATAAAGATGTAAATGGACAAACAGGTAAAATAAGAAGTATAACAATAACAAATATAGATAAAGCTTTACCAGAAATAAAACAAATAAATCCATCAAAAACAGAGCAAACAAATGAGAATGTAGAAATAACAATAGTAATGCAAGATAACTTAAGTGGAATAAATGGATACATGATAAGCCAAAATGGAAATTTGGATGTAAATTCTAATGGATGGGAGACTATTGATAGAACAACTGAAGAAATAAGTAGAAAAGTAGAAGTAAGAGAAAATGGACTATATTATATATATGTAAAAGATGTAGCTGGAAATATAAAGAAAGAAAGTATAAACATAAATAATATAGATAAAGTAGCACCAACAGTAGTAATAGAACCAAATGGAGGCGAATATGTATTACCAACAGGAGGAGAAAAAGCAACATTAAAAGCAACAGTAACAGTAAATGATATAGGAGAAAGTGGAATAAAAACTGATAGCTTGATGTATGTATGGAGCACAAGTGAAAGTGCTCCAACTACAGGCTATGAAAACTTTGGAAGTGGAGCAGAGTTAACATTTGAAGATGCAACTAAAGGAACATGGTATTTATATGTAAAAGCTCAAGATAATGCAGGAAACATAACATCACCAGATCCAATAAAATCACAAGCATTTGTAGTAAATGATGAAGTAAGTGATGCAAATAAAATAACATTGACACCAGATATTACAGGATGGACAAATCAAAATGTAACAGTAAAAATAACATATGGAGCAAATCTAAAATATAATCAAATAGCAGGAATTGGAGGATTAACAACTCCAAATGCTACAGAGATTGTAGTAGAAAAGAATGCAACAGTATATGCGGAAGCAACAGATGCAGCAGGAAATAAAGTAACAGCAAGCATTGACATAGGAAATATAGATAAATTAATACCACAAGAAATAACAATAGAACCAAATGGAAAGATAAATACAAAAGAAGTAGAAGTAAATGTACAAGCATTAGATGTAGAAGCAAATGCAGAATATGGAATGAGTGGAATAGATGAAATAAAATATCAATGGGTATTATCAAAAGAAAAGATAAGTGAAGATGATACTACATGGGATAATGCAGCAACAGTAGAAAATGGAGGAACATTAACAAGAAATAATACAACAGAAGATGTATATTTACAAATAAGAGTAAAAGATAAAGCAGGAAATAAGGTAGTAGTAGTTTCAGAGGTATATGAAATAGATAATACACCACCAACAACAGATGCCCCAGTGTTAGAGTCAACAACATATATAATAAAGGCAACATTAAAACAAACAGATGCAAATAGTGGAATAAATGAAGAAAGTATAAAATATGCAATAAAAGAAAGTGAAAGTGATACATGGGGAGAATGGATAGATGCAAAAAGTTTAACATATGAATTCTTAGGAATAGTAAGTGGGAAAAAATATGATGTAAAAACAAAAGTAACAGATATGGCAGGAAATGAATCAGAGTCACAAGTAGCAACAATAACCACAGAAGAAATGCAACCAGCAGAAGGGAATATAACAATAGAAATAATTCCATCAACATGGACAAATGAAGATGTACTAGTAAGAGTAACATATAATAAAATAAATGGACTTATAGGGCAATTTAGTCAAGATGGACAAATATGGAATGATATAACTCCAACAAGTGAAACTGAAAATACACAAATATATGAAATAAAAATAAGTGAAAACAAAACAGTATATGCAAGATATAGAGATGAAGTAAACCAAATAAGTGAGGCAAAAACAGCAACAATAACAAACATAGATAAGGATAACCCAATATTAAGAGAATTAAATTATAGTACGCTATATTGGACAGATAAAGATGTAGTACTAACAATAAAAGCAATAGATGAATTATCAGGATTATCAGGATATATGTTAAGTACAGATGCAAATGTAACAGCAGATACAGAAGGATGGCAAGCATTAGAAGCAAATACACAAGAGCAAAGCTTTGAGATTACAGTATCAGAGAACAATACATATTATCTATATATAAAAGATGTAGCAGGAAATATAATAAAAGAAGAAGTAAATATAAATTATATAGATAGGACAGAGCCAATAATAGAGAAACTAGAAGAAGTATCAAGTGAAGATGGAGTATCTACTATAGAAGCAGTAGCAAAAGAAAATGAAGGTTATATAGGAAGCTATATGTTTACAAAAGATGCTAATATAACAGAAGCTACAACAGAAGGCTGGACAGTATATGAAGAACCACAAAAGACAACAACAGAAACCTTTGAAGTAACAGAAAATGGAACATATTATTACTATGTAAAGAACTTAGTAGGAAAAATAGCTAAAAAAGAAATTGTTATTGATAGTATAAAAGAAAAATATACAGTAACATTTGATAAAAACTATTTAGAAGATATTTGGACTGCAACAACAATGTTAAGTAGATATGGTAGTCAGAGTTCAATAGGTTCGAAAGCTAGTATTACATTAGGAAACGAACCAACAGCACAATATGGTAATCATATAAAAGCAGTTATATCAGACGAATTTGAACATGGTGGAATATATTATGTGCCTTTTGAAAAATTAACAGATGGAAAAACATATACATGGAGTGTATATGTAAAAGCAAGTAGCAATAAGACTGGTGTGTTTATAGGTTCAGAACAAGGTGGATGGATTAGCAATCAAACGTTAACAACAGAGTGGAAAAAATATACACATACCTTTACAGCAAAGACAGATGAAAATGGATATTATTCATTTGTTGTATATTTAAACGGAGATGATAAGTGGAATGCTGGAGATGAACTATATATACACTCATTAGAATTAATGGAAGGAACACCTACAAATACAACTCAAGAGTATAAAGCAGGAGATGAATATGGAACTTTACCTGTATTAACAAGAGCAGGATATAATTTTGATGGATGGTATACAGAACCAGTAGGTGGAACAAAGGTAGAAGAAACTTCTATAATGCCAGATAGAGATATAACATTATATGGAAGATGGAGAAATTATCAACATACAGTAGCATATGATGCAAATGGAGGAACAGGAGCACCAGAGCCACAAATAAAATCATACGGAACAAGTTTCTATATATCAAGTGTAAAGCCTGTAAGAGAGGGATATACATTTAAAAATTGGAACACAAAGGCAGATGGAACTGGTACATCATATGATTCAGGTGCATATTATAGCAGAGATCAAAATGGCGGTACAGTGACTTTATATGCTCAGTGGGAACAAACTACATTTAAAATAACATACAACCTAGATGGTGGTACAGATCCAGGTAATCCAAAAGAATATACTGCTAAAACAAATGATTTTACTTTAAAAAATCCAACAAAAACAGGATATACATTTAATGGTTGGGTAGAATCTCAAGATGGATTATCGAGTCAAGCAGTAATAATTAATATGAATGGTAATGTGTCTATGACAGAGTCAAATGGTGTATATACAATGACACAAAATATATCTGGTAATGAGTTTAATAGTGTAAAAATACAATTATGGGATTTGAATCTAAATTATATAACAGATATAACACATCATACTACACCAGGAACATATAATGTTGCATATACATCTAGTTTAGAAACAGGAACATATTATATATCAATATCTGCAAATGGAACAACGAGAGACTCTCAAAGACTATGCTATAGGGTAAATCTAGAGAAAGGAAGAACATATAATGTAGGATTTACAATAGATAGTTTTAGTAGTACAAAAGCCGTAGTAAGTAAGTTTAAATTTTATAGACAAGGTGGAAATGTAACATCAATACCAGTAAATATAATTCAAAAAGGTGATACTGGTAATAAAACATTTACAGCTAATTGGACACCAAATAAATATAAGATAACTTTAAATAATCAAAGTGCAACAAGTGCGGGTACAACAGCAGTCTGGTATTATTATAATACAACTAAAGTGATAAATGGAGCAACAGTATATTATTACCAAAATGAGGCGGCAACTATTCCTTTGACTAATGGTCATACTATAACTAAGCCATCAAGAACAGGATATACATTTGGAGGTTATTACACTGGACAAAATGGCACAGGAACGCAATATGTAAATGCTGATGGAATTTTTGTCAATAATATATATATGACAACAGGAAATCGTACATTGTATGCATATTGGACACCAAATAAATATAAGATAACTTTAAATAATCAAAGTGCAACAAGTGCGGGTACAACAGCAGTCTGGTATTATTATAATACAACTAAAGTGATAAATGGAGCAACAGTATATTATTACCAAAATGAGGCGGCAACTATTCCTTTGACTAATGGTCATACTATAACTAAGCCATCAAGAACAGGATATACATTTGGAGGTTATTACACTGGACAAAATGGCACAGGAACGCAATATGTAAATGCTGATGGAATTTTTGTCAATAATATATATACTACAACAGGAAATCGTACGTTATATGCATATTGGAAAAAAAATAATTATTATCTAGATTTAAATCTAGGCTTAGATGGAGCAAGCTATACGGGTAGTAGAATTAAAGTGAATTTAACAGTCGGAGGAAGCAACAAGGGTTATATATCTGATTATTGGACTGTACATCCATATGGAACAAGTTGGTCAATAAATGGATTGCAAATAGATGGTGTAAATTTGTCATATACAGCAAGTGGAACTGTAGGAGCATCAACAACATATATACCAATAAATTTCTATACGCTAACAATAGCAAGAAATAATACAAGTTATGGAACAACATCTGCAAGTAGTGTGATTGTAAAAGATGGTACTTCATATTGGACAAGTGGAGCAACACTAACTCTTGGTGATGGAAGAAAAGTAACGGCAAGTCCAACAGCAGCAACGGGATATTCGACAAGCTTCTCAAGTTGGTCGCCATCAAGTGCTATGATATCAGGAGGGGCAAGGACAGTAACAGCAAACTTCTCAAGAACAGGAAATACATACTATGTAGCATATAACGGAAACGGAAATACAGGAGGAAGTACAGCAACAAGTACACATAGATATGGAACAGCAAGTGCTCTACGTGCAAATGGATTCGTAAAAAATTATACAATGAGTTATGGTTCAAAGACATTAAGATGGACATTTAAAAATTGGAATAGGAATTCAGCAGGAACAAGTACATCATATTCAAATGGACAGTCTGTAACAAATTTAGCAACAAGTGGAACAGTAACATTATATGCACAGTGGACATTAAACAAAACAGGTAAAGTAACAGCAACAGGAAACTCATTAAATATCAGAAAAGGACCAGGAGCAGGATACTCAAACATAGGAGTAAATTATGATGGATATAACAGGTTTGCAAAGACAAATGCAACAGCAACAATAACAAATTGTGCATATGTAAATTATGGTTCATCAGGAGTGCTATGGGTATATATAACAGTTCCAACTGTATATACTAAAAATAATGTTGACTATGAAGATGGAACAAGGTCAGGCTGGGTATCAAGTGAATATATAAATTTAAATTAAAAAAAACTCAATAGCCTTTATGAATATAGTAAAGGCTATTGAAGAAAGGTAAAAAAATGGCTATAGAAAGAAAGAAGATAGAAAAAATATATTTAATAATAACTTTGATAATAGTCTTAGCTATAATAGCAATTGTTGTTCTTTTTGTTGTAAAACCAAAGAAAATAGATGAGACAAATATAAACTTAGTAGATAATACATTTATAAAAGATAAGTTTGAAGAAACAAGTTATGAGATATTTCATATAGATATGAATTATCAAGCAAGAGGAGCAAAAGTTGATTTCTATGATTATAAGTCTGAGTATATAAATATAACAACTGGAGAAAATAATAGCATAGAGTATAAAAATGTTATAAGGTCAGTGCTAAAAAAGAATGTAAGTAAAAAAGATGTAGTAGAGATTGAAAGTAGTATGAATGAATACAAGAAAAAGGCTTTAGAATATTTAAATTATACAAACTTAGAGCTTATATCAGAGTATGATAGAACAAAAGATGGAAATGGAGAAGTAGATACAAGTAAAAGTGTATATGAGAATATAAAAGATGGAAGTACAGTACATTATATAACATTATTTGAAGAAAGGTTAAATTATGAGATAGCTTTTTATGTAAAAGATGATATATTGTATGGAGAGATAGCATATTATATTCCAACAACTAATGAAAGTAATCCTGACGTAAAGGTAGATCCAAATGATCCATCTCAAAAGCAAGGTGTAGGTTAGAATCGGAGTGATTAATCACCCCGATTTTTTTCTTTTTCTTGCAAAAATGTATATTTTATAGTAAGATATATAATATAAAAAGGAGTTATTTATGGAAAAAATTATTACTGCAAGAGTAACTGAAAATTTACTAGGTAAATATATATTAGAAGATAAGAATAATAATAAATATGAAGCTATATTAACAGGGAATGTTAAAAGTAAAAATAGTGTATTGATTGGTGATATGGTTGAATTTAACAAAAGTTATGATAAATACACTATAAGAAAGGTATTGCCACGTAAAAACAGTTTAATAAGGCCACCAGTTTCAAATATAGATAATCTTGTAATAATGTTATCAGTGGCATCGCCATCACCAGATTATATATTACTTGACAAACAAATTATTTTATGTAAAAGTAAAAATATAACTCCAGTTATATGTGTAAATAAAACAGACCTTTTAGAAAATACAGAAGAAGCTAAAGAAGAACTAAACTATATAATGAAAGTGTATACTAATTTAGGTATTAAAGTTATATACACAAGTACAGTAAAAAAAGAAGGAATGGATAAATTAAAGGAAGTATTAAGAGGAAAGGTATCTGCTTTTTCTGGTAATTCGGGTGTTGGAAAATCTAGTATAACAAAAGAAATATTAGGTTGTAAAAATGAAGATATATTAATAGGAAAAGTAGGAGAAAAAACAAATAAAGGAAAACATACTACTAAGTATGTAAAATTATATAGTTTACAAGATAATACATATATTTTAGATACTCCAGGTTTTTCAAGTTATGAATTATATGATATAGATTATAAAAATCTACCAAGTTATTATCCAGAATTTAAAGATATAAAATGTGACTATGAAGATTGCATGCATGTTAATGAGGATATATCAGTTTGTAGAGTTAAAAAATTAGTTAAAGAAGGTATTATCGATAAAAAAAGGTATGAAAGATATGTGTATATATATAATAAATTAAAAGAACTTGATGATAAAAAATATAAGAGGTGATACTATGCAAAAAAGTATATCAATATCTATTTTAGACGCGAAGAATATACCTAATTTTTTAGAGGAATTAAAAACTTATAAAAAAAATGAAGATTGTTTTGAAAATTGGATTCATTTTGATGTTATGGATGGTAAATTCGTAAATAATACAGGTATAGATTTAAAATATATAAAAACTGCAAAAAATTTGGGATTTTATACTGATACTCATTTAATGGTAGAAAAACCACTTGGGGATAAATATATTGATAAAGCAATTGAATATGGAACAGATATTATTACTATTCACTATGAAATTTCTAATTTTAATGCTGTATTAAATAGATTAATTAGTATAAAAAAAGAATTATATAAAACATGTAATAGAGAGTTAAAAATAGGAGTAAGTATAAAACCAAATACAGATGTTAAAGAGTTAAAAAAATATTCTGATATGTTTGATTTATTACTAATAATGAGTGTTGAACCGGGATATGGAGGTCAATCATATATTTATAATACTAATGAAAAAATATCTATAGCAAGGAGATTATTTAAAGATAAAATAATACAAGTAGATGGTGGAGTAAATCTAGAAACAATTGAAACACCTTTATCACTTAATGTAGATAGTTTTGTTGTTGGCTCTTACCTTACTAAAAATGACGCAAAAGATAATTTACTAAAGCTTAATATATTAAAATATTTAACAAATTTACCAAAAGATGGCAATCTTGAATTTGATAAAAAGTTACTTATGATAGTTCCTGGTGGGTATGGAGAAAATGATACTTTACTTGGAATTAGTGTCCCAACAATGAGAAAAGCAGCTAGAGTATGGTATAAAGATATTAATCTTACTACACTTACACCATATATATCAAGTATTTATCATGATTATAGAAGATTTGCAATTTTTTGCATGTCTAATATTGTAAAAAAATATTACTCAAAAAATGAGGATAATAAAATAAAAGATGTAGTAGACTTTATGTGTAGCAATGTAAGTTATATAAATAATTGGGATTTAACTGATGAAGCTGGTCCAAATATTCTAGGATTTTATTTAATGTCAATAAACATTTCTAAAGCTAAGGAAGAAGTTTTAAAATTTGTTGAAAATGATAATATTTGGATAAAAAGGATTGGTATAGTCTCTTTACTTACTATGGCAAGAAATAATAAGCTTAATTTTTGTATAGATATATGTAAAAATCATATGTATAATGAAAATCATTTGATTCAAAAAGCTATTGGATGGGTGTTAAGAGAGGTATATAAAAAAGATTCAAAGAAAATAGTTGATTTGTTAAAGGATAAAAATAGTAAGAAAAAGTTACCAACTATTTTACTTTCATATGCATGCGAAAGAATGAGTAGTATTGAAAAAAATAGTATAAAAAATAATTAAAATGGGAGAAATAATATGTATATTGGAATTATTGGTGCAATGGAGTCAGAAATAGCTCTATTACTTAATAAATTACAAGAAATTAAAGAAAATAAAATTGGACCATTTGTATATTATATTGGAAAGTTATATAATAAAGATGTAGTATTGGTTCAAAGTTTAGAAGGAAAAGTAAATGCTGCAATATGTACACAACTTTTAATAGAAAATTTTGATATAAAATATATATTAAATGTTGGAGTTGCAGGTGGCATTAGTTCTAAACTTGATATTGGTGGTATTGCTATAAGTAGTGCTACGGTTGAATTTGATAATGATACAACAGCTCTTGGATATGAACTTGGGTATACTTTTGGAATTGAAAAAGTATTAGTAAAGTGTAATGAAAAGTTAGTAAAAAGTATATATGATATTTCAAATAAAGATAATAATGCTATAACTGGAGTTATTGCTTCCTCTGATAAATTTGTTGAAGAAAGTACTACTAAAGAACTGTTAAAAGATAAATTTAATGCTATTGCTGTTGATATGGAAACAGCTGCTATAAATCACGTATGTGCATTAAATCATGTTGATTTTTGTGCGATTCGTGCAATATCAGATAAAGGAAGTAAAAAAGAATTTAGAGAATTTTTACAAGAGGCATTAAATAGTATAAATAAAATTATTTTTGAATTCTTAAAAAGTGATTGAAAAATATCTTAATTAATGCTAAGATATAATAAGTTAAAAGGAGTGAGAGGTTTTATGAGGAAAGTAGCATTAATGACTGCGGGAGGAGATTGTCCTGGTCTTAATAGTGTAATAAAAGCAGTAGTTATGTCTGCACAAAAAAAGAATATAGAAATAATTGGTATAATGGATGGTTATAAAGGGTTTGTTGAGAAAAACTATGTAAAACTTGATAAAAAAAGTGTATATAATATTGAAACTGAAGGTGGAACTATAATAGGGTCTTCAAATAAAGAGTGTCCATTCCATTATCCTGTAGATGATAAAAAAGTACATTATGAAGATATGGTTGAACCATCAATACAGGCTTTAAGAAAGATTGGCGTAGATGGTATGATTATAATTGGAGGAGATGGAACACTAGATTCAGCAAGAGTAATAGAAGAACATGGAATGCAAACAATAGGCGTACCAAAAACAATTGATAATGATATGATTGCAAGTAATCCAACTATTGGATTTCAAACAGCAGTAGAAAATGCAGTAGAAGCTATACGTAAAGTAAAAACAACTGCATATTCACATAGAAGAGTTATGGTTGTTGAGATGATGGGAAGAACATCTGGATATTTAACTTTATATGGTGGTTTTGCTGCTGGTGCAGATATAATATTGTTACCAGAATTAGAATATGATTTAGATGCTGTGTGTGAAAAAGTAAAAGAAATCATGGATGGCGGAAAACGTTATGTAATAGTTGCAGCATCTGAGGCAGCAAAAGAAAAAGGAAAAGATGAAACTATTTCTAGAATTGTAAAAGATAGTTTTGAGCAAAAAAGATATGGCGGAATAGCAGAAAAATTATCAAGACAAATAGAAGAAAAAACAGGTGTTGAATCAAGACCAGTTGTTCTTGGACATATTCAAAGAGGTGGAGAACCTTGTACAGCTGATATTATACTTGGAGCTAGACTTGGTGACTATGCTATGAACCTTATTGCAGATGGAAGATCTGGGTTTATAGTTGGAGCACAAGAAGGTGATTTAGTAAAAACTAAGTTTCCAAAAGTAAGAGATGCAAGAATTTTGGACTTAGATACTAATGATGTTTATAGGACTGCAAGAGATATGGGAATATTTTTTGGAGTAAAAGAATAAAAATAATATAAATACTTGCAAAAAAAATAAAAAAATGTTACAATATTATTGTTGTGATAATATTGTAATATATAGGGGCATAGTTCATCGGTAGAATAAGAGTCTCCAAAACTCCAGAGCTGGGTTCGATTCCTAGTGCCCCTGCCAGATATAAAGACTTGATACTAATAGTACCAGGTCTATTATTTTATGTTATAGAAAAAATTTATTTTGTAAAAAAATGATATAAAATTAAGCTAATTTTAAATTTTGTCGAAACTTGCGATGAAAAGTAGGATAAAAAGCATTTACAAACAAATGTTCATGTTGTATAATATTCTTACTTGGAGGTGAGAGTATTATATTAATATAACATGCTAACAGTAGATAAGAAACAAAAGAAAATTCTAAAAATATTAATACTAGTGGGTTTGACCATTTTACTGACGTCAATAAAATGGTGCAAATCGGTTCAGTAGCTTATAGAGAACAAATTGATTATAAATCAATTTGATATGCTTGTTATTTAATAGCACAAAATAGAGGTAGTAGAAAATAGTTATTGTTTTTGCCCAAACATAATATTAAAGATAGATAATAAACAAAAGAGAATCGTAATCAAGAATAAATGTTAAAATTAAGGAGGGAGAATTATATTAATGAATAATATTAGTGAAGATAATAATTTCTTTGAAAATATTAAACATGTTGATGAGAATGGAGTTGAATATTGGTATGCTAGAGAGCTAATGCCGATTCTACAATATTCAAACTGGCAAAATTTTGAAAAAATAATTGATAAAGCTAAAAAGTCGTGTCAAAATAGCGATATTAGTGTGTTTGAACATTTTACTGACGTCAGTAAAACGATAAAAATGCCTAAAGGGGCAGAAAAAACAATTTTAGATTATAAATTAACTCGTTATGCTTGTTATTTAATAGCACAAAATGGGGATAGTAGAAAAAAAGTAATTGCTCTTGCTCAAACATATTTTGCAGTTCAAACTAGAAAGCAAGAAATAAGTGAAAAAGAATATAGTATGCTAACAGAAGATGAAAAAAGATTTTATCAAAGAGATTTAACAAGAAAGGGAAATTACTCACTTAATCAAACTGCAAAAAATGCAGGTGTTAAAAATTTTGATAAATTTCATAATAGCGGATATAAAGGATTATATAATGGAGAAACTGCTGATGATATTGCAAAAAGAAAAGGTCTAAGATATAGAGAAGATATTCTAGACAATATGGGAAGTGAAGAACTTGCAGCTAATTTGTTTCGCATTACGCAAACAGAATCAAGATTAAAAAGAGATAAAGTTGATACTGAAAGGAAAGCTTGCGATACTCATAATAAAATTGGAAAAATAGTTAGAAATGCAATTAAACAAGCAGGACGGAACTATGCCAGAAGATTTACCTACACCTAAAAAGAGTTTAAAAGAGTTAGAAAAAGAAAATAATAAAATGTTAAATAAAATACATGAAGATAAATAGATAGTTTTATAATTTGTTATATGTATAATCTTTTAATACAATTATTTTTATAAATTCTAGTATATTATTAATAAACAAAAGGAGTGTAGTTCTATGAAAATATGTTATTTAAAAGATAATATTAAGTATATTGAAGAATTTGTTTTAATTTGCCATGAAGAGTGGGGAACACCATGGGAAAAAGGAGAAGAAAAAGATAAGCTTAATAAGAAAGTAGAAAAGGAAAAATTAAGACTAGAAAAGTTTCCTACTTTAATATTACTTGATGATGATAATTTAGTGGGATTTGTTTCTTTATTTGAAAATGATTTAGATGAAAAAAATTATTTAACACCTTGGTACGCAACATTATATATAAAAGAAGAATATAGAGGAAGACATTTATCAAAAATGCTTAATGATGCTATTATAAAAGAAGCAAAGAAATTAAATTATAAAAAAATATATTTAAAAACAGAATTAGAAAATTTTTATGAAAAATATGGATTTAAATTTTTAGAACAAACTTCTAGTGGAGAGAAAATATATTATCTAGATATTTAATGATAAAAGAAAAATAAAACTAAAAATTATATATGTTAAATCTTTGCTATATAAAGAGGTAGATGATATGAAGAAAAGTATTAGAATTGTTTTTATAATAATTATTTTAATTATTGTAATCACTGGTGTTTTTTTATAATATAGGAAAAATCGATTTTTTCAAAAATAAATGTGAATTTAAATTTTGTCGAAATTTGCGATGAAA
>CALXJG010000002.1 GCA_944388565.1 uncultured Clostridia bacterium | reverse complement strand
TCGTTCTTGTATTGTTTATTTTTCAATGTGCTTATTGTCACTCTCAAGTGACTGTATTTAGTTTACCACAATTTGTTCCCCTTGTCAACACTTTATCGTGATTTTTTTAAACTTTTTTTACATAATCTCATTACATATTTTCGTGTTGCTTTTGGGTCTCATCTTGCGACGCTTTATATATTACCATTTTTATTCTTTTTTGTCAACTATTTTTTTCACTTTTTTTTCACTTTTTTTAAAATCATAAACCACCCGTGATAACGGGTGGTTTGCTCTACCCCTATAAGGGGATGTTACCAGCCAATGAGCTCAAGCTCAACTGAAATTATTGCCAGCTGCGCCACTTTTTCTCGCTACCATTGAAATGGTCCTTTTTTCTTTTTGTTTATTTCATTTTTTTCTCCTGTAAATGGGTCTACAAATTCTTTCATTACTATTTGGTCTGTTGCTATATCTTCTTGTAATTGTTTCTTTATATATTCTTCTATTACTTTCTTATTTTTTCCTACTGTATCCACATAATATCCTTCTGCCCAAAATTTTCTATTTCCGTATTTATATTTTAAATTTGCATGTCTATCAAATATCATTAAACTACTTTTTCCTTTTAAATATCCCATAAAACTTGATATACTTATTTTGGGTGGTATGCTTACTAGCATATGTATATGATCTGAACATGCTTCTGCTTCTATTATTTCTACTCCTTTTCTTTCACATAACGTCCTTAATATTTTTCCTATATCATTTTTTATTTTTCCGTATATTATTTGTCTTCTATACTTTGGGGCAAATACTATATGATATTTGCAATTCCACCTTGTATGTGATAAACTATCATTGTCAAATTTTTTTGACATAAAAATCCCTACCTTTCTTTATTTTAATATGGCTGGTAACCTTTATTATTATATCGAAAGCTAGGGATTTTTGCAAACCCACGCCTTTGGCTCTCCTGCACCATAGGCATTGCCTATGGTTTAATCCAATAAAAAAATGAGGAATTCTTTTCCCCATTTTTCTAATTACAGATTAAAAAGAATATCCACATTTCGAACAGAATTTTGCCTTAGCATCACACACTAATCCACATTGTGAACAAACTTTTTCCTTAGGCTCATCTTTCTTTTGTTCTTCCTTTTTTTCTACCTTTATTTTTACAGGTTTTTGTTTTGCACCACAACTTTGGCAAAAAGTACTTTCAGTTGAAATTGTTTCTCCACAATTTTCACAAGTTCTTAAACCTTTGTTAAATAAAATTTTCTTTTTCATTTCTTCAATTTCATTAGAAATTTTATCTATTTTCTTAGCCTCTTTAGTAAATACTTTACCAACATCTTCTCCAGCAAGATATGAATCATAAACAGTTTTTCCAATCTCTTCATATATTTTTTCAATATCTGCTTCTTTATCAGCAATAGCAAGTTTTAATTTTGCATCCTCAAAAACTTTTCCTGATTTATCAGCAACTGTATTATAAGTATCTGTAGCAGTTTTCCCTACAATTTTTGATATTTTTGTTACTTTTTCCATGAATTCCATAAAAAAACCTCCCTATATTAATATAATATATCATAAATTAAATAATAATTCAATATAATATATGACTATTTATACCTTAAAATTAATCTATATAATTATATTTGACTTTTTTTAGTATATATTGTATAATCTTCTAAAATTTCAAGAATAAGTATATAACTATTATACTTAGGTATTAAAAAATTAAGTATATAGCTATATAACAAGGAGGAGCAAACATGTCAGAAAACGAGAAACTCACTTTTAGCAAAACAGTAGATGATGAAACTTTACTTAAAGCTGTTTATGAGTCACTTAAAAGGTGTATTGAAAATGATTCAACATTGCAAACTTCCACTCTTCCCATGTTACTTTGCAAACTAACATCTCAAATCCAATTGCTTGAAGACAAACATAAAATTAAATTATTTTTGTTTTCAAAAGCATGCAATTATACTATAAATCAACTAAATAGCATTTTAGATCATCAATATAATTTCTTTTATTCATATATTTTCTTTATAAAGAATTTTGATGATTTTGATATTGAGTGTAAACTAATCATATCAAATCCAAATCTTTGGGAATTATTTATTCTATTTCCCAATACAGCTAAAAAACTTATCACACACTTTAGGGATGATAAAAAAATTGATAAAAAGGCTGAAAGATTATTATCTTTAATTCAAAATAATAGTTCTTTTAGTTTTCTAAAAACTTTGCTCGAATAAAAGTCAAATACTCCTAATTAAATATTAGGAGTATTTATTTTTCTATTTTATTTTTTTAACAATTACTTTATCATCTTCTACATCTATTTTTACTTTGTCACCATCTTTTATATCTCCATCTAAGATAGCTTCAGCAAACTTATCTTCAATTTTACTTTGTATTGCTCTTCTTAAAGGTCTTGCACCATATACATCATCAAATCCAACTTTACTTATGTATTTTATAACATTATCAGTTATTTCTAATTTCATCTTTTTAGCTTCCACTCTTGCTTTAAACTCATTTAGCATTAATTTACTTATTTTTTCCACACTTTCCTCAGATAATTTCTTAAATACAATTATTTCATCAAGTCTATTTAGAAATTCTGGTCTAAAAATCTTTTTCAATTCTGACATAACTTCTTCTTTAGTTTTTTCATAATCTTTTTTGCTATCTTCTTTAGTAACAAATCCAATAGAATGATTTTCTACTATATTTCTAGCTCCAGCATTAGAAGTCATAATTATAACTGTATTTTTAAAATTAACTGTTCTACCGTTAGAATCAGTAAGTCTTCCATCATCAAGAATTTGTAGCAACATATTAAACACATCTGGATGAGCTTTTTCGATTTCATCAAATAGAACAATACTATATGGTTTACGTCTAACCTGTTCAGTTAATTGTCCTCCTTCATCATAACCTACATATCCAGGAGGTGAACCTATTAATTTTGATATACTATGTGGTTCCATATACTCTGACATATCAAACCTTATCATAGCATTCTCATCACCAAATAAACTTTCAGCTAAAGCCTTTGTAAGTTCTGTTTTACCAACACCTGTTGGACCAAGTAACATAAATGATCCTATTGGTCTTTTTTCATCTTTTAATCCAACTCTTGCTCTTTTTATTGCTCTTGCAAGTGATTCAACAGCTTCATCTTGACCAATAACTCTTTGTTTTAAAATATTATCAAGATTTTTTAACTTTTGAGTTTCAGTTTCAGTTAATTTACTAACTGGAATTTTAGTCCATCCAGATATAACATTACAAATATCAGCCTCAGTTACTTTAGCCTCTTTAGACTTTTCTTCTTTATTCCAATTTTCTTTTGATTTTAATAGTTTTTCTTTTAGCTTTTTCTCTTCATCCCTTAATTTTGCAGCTTCTTCAAAAGATTGTGATATAATAGCCTCTTCCTTTTCTTTAGAGATTTTATCAATTTTCTTTTCTAATTTAGTTATATCATCAGGCATAGTTACAGTCTTTAGTTTTATTTTTGAACAAGCTTCATCAATTAAATCTATAGCTTTATCTGGTAAAAATCTATCTGTTATATACCTTTGTGATAATATAACTGCTTGCCTTATAGCTTCATCAGTAATTTTTACTTTATGATGTGCTTCATATTTATCTTTTAAACCTTTTAATATACTAATTGTATCCTCTGTGTTTGGTTCGTCTATTAATACGCTTTGAAATCTTCTTTCTAATGCACTATCTTTTTCTATATATTTTCTATATTCATTTAAAGTTGTAGCACCTATAATTTGTACTTCACCTCTTGAAAGTAAAGGTTTTAATATATTAGCAGCATCCATTGCACCTTCTGCAGCTCCAGCACCAATTATAGTATGCATTTCATCTATAAATAAAATTACATTTCCAGCTTTTTTAATTTCTTGTAATGATTTTTTTAATCTCTCTTCAAAATCGCCTCTGTATTTTGTTCCTGCAATCATAGAAGACATATCAAGACTAACCACTCTTTTATTTTTTAATATCTCAGGTACTTTACCATCTACTATCATTTGTGCAAGTCCCTCAACAACAGCTGTTTTACCAACACCTGGTTCACCTATAAGCACAGGATTATTCTTTGTTCTTCTACTTAATATTTCTATTATTCTTTGAATTTCATTTGCTCTTCCTATAACAGGATCTAATTTATTTTCTTTTGCAAAAGAAGTTAAATCTTTACCATATTGGTTAAGTGTAGGAGTACTAATACTTCCACTATTTTTAGTGCTTTCAGCATCGCTATAATTTGAAACAGGAGAATCCTCACTAAGTAATCTTAATAAATCTGCAAAAATCTTTTGTGGATCAATATCTGCATCTATCAAAATTCTTACTGCGACACTATCAATCTCTCTCATTAATGAAAGTAATATATGCTCTGTACCAACATAGTTTTGTCCCATTCTTTTTGATTCTTTTGCACTATTTTCTATTATTCTTTTAGCTCTTGGAGTTAATTCAATTTCTCCTTCTAATGTATTCATAACTCCATCTATTTTTAAAATTTCTTCTTCTACATATTGTGAAGTTAAACCTTGATTTGATAAAATCTTGCTAGCAAGTCCTTCACCTTCTTCAACAAGACCATATAAAATATGTTCTGTTCCTATAAAAGAATAATTATGATCTTTTGAAAATTCTCTTGCAAGTTCTAAAACTCTTGTTGCTCTACCTGTAAATTCATACATTTATATCAGCTCCTTTCTTATATATTCTGCTCTTTTTATATTTTCTTCTTTTTCATCAAATTCTTCTTTTAATATTGTTCTTAATGTATTAGGCTCTATATTTATCATTAATGTTTGGATTTTATCTAATGATAAATCCGAAATTACATTAGTTGAAACTCCAAGCCTTACATTTGATAATAACTTAATTGCTTCATCATTATCAATAGTTCTTGCATTTTTTAAAATTCCATATGATCTATATATTGTATCTTCTAAAGTAATTCCGGAATTTAAAAGTGCTTCTCTTGCTTTCCTTTCTTGCTCTATTATAGATGTAACAACTAATTTTACATTATATATTATATCTTCATCTGATACACCTAATGTCTTTTGATTAGATATTTGAAAGATATTTCCTGTACTGTCACTATTTTCCCCATATAATCCTCTTACTGAAATTCCTATTTCCATTGCCTGATCAAATAGTTTATTCAGTAATTTCATTTTTGAAAGAGCAGGTAAATGTAACATTACTGATACTCTCATTGCACTACCTATATTTGTTGGACATGATATTAAATATCCATACTTATCACTTTTTGCAAATTTGATTTTTTCGTTTATATCATCTGTAAATTGACATATTTTATCATAACATTTATCTATGTTAAATCCAGATTCAAAGGCTTGAATTCTTAAATGATCCTCTTCATTTATCATAGCAACTATTGTATTATCTGCATTTGCTACAATAGCACCATTATCATTACCAACAAATTCTTTAGAGATAAGATGTTGTTCTTTCAACGCGTTTTGTGTTACTTCGTCTATATCTCTCATCATAAACAGTTTGTATTCATCTTTATCAATCGCTCTATCTACAAGAGTAATTATATTATTTAATTCTTTTGAATTTAAGATATGAGGAAATTTATATCCTTCTATACTTCTTGCAAATCTAATTCTAGAAGAAATTACTACATCAGAATCTTTAGATATATTATTAAACCACATAACTTTCACTACCTTTCTAATTTTTTAATCTCATCACGAACTTTGGCTGCTTCTTCATATCTTTCTTCATCAATTAAATCTTTTATTTTATTTTTTAATTCTTTTATTTTATACTTCTTAGCCTCTTCATCAGACATACTTCTACTTTGTTTTTTTAGTTTATCCGGCATTTTAATATGTCTATTTTTTCCATGTATTTTATAAAAGATATCATCTAAGCTATCTCCAAATGTATCATAACAATCTGGACATCCTAACAAGCCAGTTCTTGAATAGTCTTCTAATGTATATCCACAAGTCTTACACTTAATATTATCCTCTAAATCATATGAAGATATTGGTAAAAACATTGGTGAAAATATATCAGAAAACTCTGCAAAGCCAAGCTTACTTGCACAGTCCATACAAAAATGTAATTCTTTTTTTATCCCATTAATATTTTCATAATATTTAACTGTTGCTTCTTTTTTTCCACAACTTTGACATTTCATAAAAATCACTCCTTTATATTATATTTACAATTATATTTTTTAACATATCAGATCTTACCAAATCTCTATCGTATTTATCTACTTTTGCTAAACTTTTGTCTGAAAGTGCTACTCTTACTATATTAGCGGTCTTTTTATTCAAAATATTATACCTTACAAAGTCATTTAAGTAAACATCTAAGGTGGTTTGCGACAAATTTTGACTTATCTTGTCAATAATATCAGAAATATAGTCTGATCTGTTAAGGTTGGTTCTGCATATTTTTATATAGCCTCCTCCACCTCTTCTACTTTCAACATAAAACCCTAATTCAGGTATAAATCTAGTAGATATAACATAATTAATCTGTGAAGGTACACAATTAAACTTATTTGCAAGTTCACTTCTTTTTAATTCAACCATCTCATTTTCTTTAAAAAAATCTAATATATATTGTTCTATTAAATCTGATAATTTCATCTTATCACCTCAATTTAACTTTGACTTTCTTTGACTATTATATCATAAAACAAACTTCTTGTCAATAATTAACAAAAAGTTTATTTAAAAATATAATTAACCTGCAAATATAGCGTCAAACTCATCCGCTTCAATTTTCTCTTTTTCTATAAGAACTTGTGCGACTTTATGAAGTTTATCTATATTTTCTTTTAATATTCTTTCAGCATAGTTATATGCTCTAGTTATTATATCTTTTACTTCATCATCAATTTCAGAAGCAACTCTTTCACTATAATCTCTTTGAGATGTCATTTCCTTACCTAAGAAAACTTCTTCTTGAGTTGAACCAAAAGTTATTGGTCCTAATTTTTCTGACATACCATATTTCATTACCATTGCTCTTGCTATTTTACTAGCTCTTTCAATGTCATTTGAAGCACCTGTACTAATATCATCAAGTACTAATTTTTCAGCTACTCTTCCTCCAAGTAATGAAACAATATTTTCATTCATTTCTGATTTTGAACTATAATTTTTATCTTCATTTGGTTTATACATTGTATAACCACCAGCCATGCCTCTTGGTATGATGGATATTTGATGTACTGTTTCAAAATTAGGTAAAAATTTTGAAACAACTGCATGACCAGCTTCATGATAAGCTGTAAGTTTTCTTTCTTTATCACTTATAACTTTGCTTTTCTTTTCTGGTCCCATCATTACTTTTACCATTGCTTCTTCTATATCTTCTAATGTTACAGTTTTCTTATCTTTTCTTGCAGCAAGTAAAATCGATTCATTAACCATATTCTCTAGATCTGCTCCACTAAATCCAGCTGTATTTTTAGCCAAAAGTTTAAAATCTATTCCTTTTTCAAATGGTTTGTTCTTTGCATGTAATCTTAATATTTCTTCTCTTGCTTTGATATCAGGCCTACTAACTACTATTTGTCTATCGAATCTACCTGGTCTAAGTAATGCTGGATCAAGTATATCAGGTCTATTTGTAGCAGCCATAACAATTACACTTTCATGTGTTGTAAATCCGTCCATTTCTACTAGTAATTGGTTTAGAGTTTGCTCTCTTTCATCATGTCCTCCACCAACACCAGCACCTCTGTGACGTCCTACTGCATCTATTTCATCAATAAATATTATACAAGGTGAATTACTTTTAGCCTCAGCAAAAAGATCTCTTACACGTGAAGCACCAACACCAACAAACATTTCAACAAAGTCTGAACCACTTATTGAAAAGAATGGAACATTTGCTTCACCAGCTATCGCTTTAGCAAGTAAAGTTTTACCTGTTCCTGGTCCACCCACAAGTAATATTCCTTTTGGTATTCTTGCTCCCATTTCTTGATATTTTTTAGGATTTTTTAAGAAGTCAACCACTTCTTCAAGTTCCTCTTTTTCTTCCTTTAGCCCAGCAACATTTTCAAAAGTAACCTTTTTCTTTGAATTTTTATCAACTACTTGTGCTCTATTTTTTCCGAAGTTCATTGCTTTTGTATTGCCTTCACCAGTTTTTCTAATCATATATATAAATATGAATAGAGTACCTATTAGTAGAAGTATTGTTGGCATAAATGGTGCTATTTCCTCCCATACTGAAGGTTTTGCAACACTTAATTCAAATTCTCCTGCTACTACACGTGGTTGTAAAGTTTCTAAAAGAGTAGTAGAATCTGGTACGCTTACAACCCTCGTAACATCTTCTTCATCCTTTAATTTAACTTCAGCTGTTTGTCTATCATTACTTATAACGACACTGCTTACATTTTTAGCTTCTACTTTTTGCATAAACTCTGTGTAAGACATATCTTTTTTAGTTTGACTTTCTAACATAGTTATTGAATAAATTGCAAGTGCAATTAATAAAACATATGTTATTACAGTTCTTAATATTGAACTCTTCTTCATAACTCCTCCTTTTAATTTAATATATAATAGCTATATCTTTTCCTAGTATTTCTACTGTAAACTTATTACCAATTATATATTTTTTACCTTTTATATTATTCTCAAGTAATCTCAAAATATCTTGAACATGTATATTTTCTATACCATCTAAATTTCCAATTTTGTAATTTATTATTTCTCTAATAATTCTAAGTTTTATACTTTCGTGTTCTTTAATTATTACAGAGATTTTAAATTTTACACTATTTATATTATTGTCAATAAGGCAATTTTTTAAAACTTTTTCTGTATATTCTTTCAAAAAGTTTTCGTCATTTTTTACTAATTTTTTCATTCTAACCAAATTATTTACTATATTTGAATTATATTCACTTTCAAGTTCTGGTATTAAAATATTTCTTACCTTATTTCTAACATATACATTTTCAAAATTAGTTTTATCAATACAAGGATTAATATTTAATATCTCATTATATTTGTTTATTTCAGATTTTTTTATATCCAGTAGAGGTCTTATTATATTCTTAAACTTATAATCTATTCCTGTAAGTCCATTAAGACCTGTTCCACGAATAATATTTAATAATATAGTTTCAACATCATCGTTTAAATTATGTGCAGTTGCTATAATTGTAGAATTTGTCTTTTCTCTTATTTCTTCAAAGAAATCATATCTTACCATTCTACCACAAGCTTCTTCAGAAATTTTTAATTCTTTTGAAATTTTTTTCACATCTTTTTTTAGATAATAAAAAGGAGTATTTTTTAATTTACAAAAGTTTTCTACATATTCTTTCTCATATTCTGATTCTTCTCTAATCATATGATTTACATGAGCAACAAATAACTCATAACATATATTATATTTCTCTTTGAAAGTATTTTTTAAATCACATAATACATTAAGAAGACACATTGAATCTGGTCCACCTGACACAGCAACTACTATCTTATCATTATTGTTTATTAAACTATTTTTTATAATAGTTTCCTCTACTTTATTATTAATATACTTACATAAATCATTCTCTATCATTGTTCTGGACCTCTATATAAATTGGCAAATTTTGTATATTGTCCAAGCCATGCAAGTTCAACAGTACCAGTTTCTCCACTTCTATTTTTAGCTATAATAATTTCAGCAATGTTTTTCTTTTCTGTTTCTGGATTATAATAGTCCTCTCTATGTATAAACATAACAATATCAGCATCCTGTTCTATAGCTCCTGATTCACGAAGATCACTAAGCATTGGCTTATGGTCTGTTCTAGATTCAGTAGCACGACTTAATTGTGAAAGTGCTATTACTGGTATTTGTAATTCTTTTGCTAATATCTTTAAAGATCTACTTATTTCAGATATTTCTTGCTGTCTTGATGGGCTTTTTGTTTTTGATTCCATAAGTTGCAAATAATCTATTATAACTAGCCCTATATTTTTCTCTAGTTTAGCTTTTCTACATTTTGCTCTAAGCTCTGCAGAAGTAAGCCCTGGAGTATCATCTATATATAATGGGATATCAGAAAGTCTACCACTTGCTTGACCTAATTTTAACCAATCCTCAGATGTTAAGTCATTACCATTTTTTATTTTCATACTATCAACTTCTGATTCAGAAGCAAGCATTCTGTTAGCTATTTCTTCTTTTGACATTTCAAGACTAAATATCATTACAGGTACTTTATCATGCATTGCTACATACTCAGCAATATTAAGTACAAAAGCAGATTTACCCATAGCTGGACGTGCTGCAAGAATTATAAGTGATGATGGATTAAGACCTGATATTTTTTTATCTAGGTCTATAAATCCACTTTCTATTCCTGATACTTTATTTTTATTTTGGTACATTCTTTCTATAGTATCAAAAGCTGTTACCAAAACTTCTTTTAAACTAGAATATCCTCTAGCATTTCTATCTTGCAAAACGTCAAATACTTTTTTTTCAGTTTGCTCTATAATTGTATCTACTTCCTCAGTTTGTCCATACCCCATTTTCAAAATGTCATTAGCAACTTTTATTAATTTTCTAAGTACGGATTTTTCTTCAACTATTTTTACATAGCTTTCTATATTTGAAGTAGTTGGAACATTATCAATAAGAGTTGCAATATATGTAGCATCTCCTACTTTCTCTAGTGTTCCTCTTAATTTTAATTGGTCAATGATTGTAATCATATCTATATGCTTACCAAGTCCGTAAAGTTCCATCATAGCAGCATATATTTCTTTATTATCTTCTCTATAAAAATCTTCTGGTACAAGTATCTCTACAGCAGCTATAACTGCATCTTTATCAACAAGCATAGATCCAAGAACGGCTTGTTCTGCAATTGTATCATTTGGTTGAACTTTACTAACTAATTCATTTTCCACTAATTACACCTTCATTCCGACTACTACTATTTTTAATTTAGCAACTATTCCTTCATATAATTTTATATCTACAGTATAACTTCCTAACTGCTTTATTGGTACGTTAATTACTATTTTCTTCTTATCAATATTAAGTTTAAACTTCATTTTAATTTCGTCAGCAATTTCTTTTTCAGTAACACTACCAAATAATTTACCTCCATCACCAACTTTATGCTTAAACTCAATAAAAGATTTTTCTAATAACTCTTTTTGTTTTTCTGCAGCCTCAAATTCAGTTTTTTTCTTAAACTTCAAAGCTTCATTTTTAGTATTTGCCTCATTAATATTTTTATTATCAGCAATTACAGCAAGTTTTCTAGGAAGTAAAAAATTCCTAGCATATCCTTCAGATACATCTACAATTTGAAGTTTCTTGCCTAGTCCTTTTACATCTTGGTTTAATACAACTTTCATTTTTTTCCTCCTAAAACTTTTAATCTTTTAAATAATAATCGTTAATACTTTTTACTAAAGTTTCTTTGGCTTCCTCAAGTGAAACTCCTGCAATTTGTGCTCCTGCAAAAGTTAAATGACCACCACCACCAACTTTTTCAAGTATCGCCTGTACATTTATATCTCCCATTGATCTACCAGATATCATAACCACTTCATCTACTTTGCAAAGTACAAATGAAGCAAGTATTCCAGATATTGATAATAATTCATCTGCAGCCTGTGCCGCTATAATAGGCATATCTGCATATTCTTCTGAGCAAACGGAGATAGCAATTTGTCCATGCATTATTTCTGCATGTTTTACTATTTCAACCTTTGCAACATAAGTTTCAAAATCATTTTGGAATATTTGTTTTACTTCAGTTAAATCAATTCCAAATTTTTTCAAATATGCTGCTACTTCAAATGTCCTAACACCAGTTTTAAATATAAAGTTTTTGGTATCTATAACAATACCAGCATATAGACTTTCAGCTTCAGTTGGAGTTAAATTTATATCATCTAAATACATAAGTATTTCAGTAACAAGCTCTGATGTAGATGAGGCATAAATCTCATGATATGTTAAAAGTGCATTATCAATAAATTCTGGTCCACGTCTATGATGATCAATAACAACAACCTTTTCAAAGCTATCTAGTAAATCTGGATAAGCCAAATAAGATTTTTTATGAGTATCTACAACTATAAGGACTGAATTAGAAAAATCTAATTTTTTAGTATCATTTCCTGTTATAAATACATCTTCATATTCCTTTGAAGTTTTTAATTTTTCAATAATAGTTTTTGTACTACTATTACATTTCATATCTATAATAATATTTGCTTGTTTACCAAGAATTTTAGCCATTTTGTATATACCAACAGATGCACCTATACAGTCTATATCTGAATTTTTATGTCCCATTATATAAATTTTATCAGATTTTAACATAATTTCTCTTAAAGCTTGTGATATAGTTCTAGCTCTAACTCTATTAGTTTTTTCAAGTCCAAGATTAGCTCCTCCATAGAAATCGAATTTTTTGTCTTTTTTTACTACAACTTGATCTCCACCTCTACCAAGAGCAATGTCTAAAGCAGAGGCACTAGCTGCATATCTTTCATCTATGTTTGGTTCGTTATATGATAATCCCAAAGAAATTGTAACAGGTAGTTTAGTTATATTAGTAGTTTCTCTAACTTTTTGCAATATTTCAAATGTATTTTTTTCCATTTGATCAACATATTGTTTTTCAACAAATATAACAAATCTATCTTTATCAATTTTATTTACAACACCTTTATTTTCATTAACCCATTCACGTATTACTTTTAAAATTTTAGATGTTATCTCTGATTTCTCAATTTCATCTAATCCTTGCATTGTTTCTTCGTAGTTATCGATAAAAACAATACCAACTGCAATTTTAGTATTTTCTAGTGTATTTTTTAATCTACTCTCTTCTGTCTTGTTTATATATGATATTAGCATACAATTAAAGTCAGAGAATTTTATATAGTTTCCTATGGCACAGTAGACCTCACCATTACCTATATCAGCAGTAACAGAAGCACATTCAGATTGTTTTAAATTTTTATCAATCATTAAGGCTGTATCTAATATATATTCTTTTGGAAATATATGCTTAGATATAGAATTTTGCCATATAATCTGTGTTGGACTAGATAGCATTACCATAGGTATATCTATAACATTTAAACTATCTTTAAGAACTATATCTACACTTTGAGATAGTTCTTGTATTCTATATTTTCTATTTTTTACTTCTGTAAAGCATACAAAAATTGATAGTATTGTAGAAATAAATATAAATATTAAAGAAACATAGAATAATGATGGATTGATTATTAATATAATTACTGCTAATATAGTAATAATAGATAAGTAAGTTATCTTTACAGAAAATATACTAAAGTCAAACCATTTACTCTTTTTAAATTTTTTCATTTATTTTTCATCCTTTATATATTATTATACTATTATATTTTACTATTTTTAAAGCCATTTGTCAAGCAAAAAGGGGGTTTTTACAATACCACAGAAAAATACTCTTTTAACACTAAAAGCATTAAAAGAGTATTTATTGTTAAAATGCCAAATAAAATAAATATAACGCTAAAATAAATGCTAATATTGCAAATATGTATCTAAATATTTTTCCTAGTTTTAAATATTTAGGTGAATCATTTAACTTTTGAATTATATCAGATGACGTACCTGCAAGTACTATAACAACACAATGTCCTATCGAATAACATAGCATAAGTACTATTCCTATAAATATATTTGAACTTTGTGATATAAATGTTAATATTACTATTAATATAGGTGTACTACATGGTGAGTCAAAAAATCCCCCAAGTATCCCAAGTAAAAAAGCTCCTAAGAAACTCTTTTTTAGTTTAGGCCTTTTACAAGATTTATTGGATGTTTTAAAAACATCTAATAAACTTAATGTAACAAATACGAGTATTATGGCAAGTATAAGATACCACCAAGTTCCAAATACTTTTAATCTTATATTAAATAATGTAGTTACTACACCTATTATTACAAATGTTATAGTAAGACCTATTGAAAAAAATATACTATATAAATAATTTTTGCCTTTACATTTTTCATCTTCTTTAGAAATATACCCTATTATAAGAGGCAATGTTGATAAAGTACAAGGACTAAATGAAGAAACAAAACCTCCAATAAGTGATATTATTATGCTAAGAAAAATATTTGTATCTATTATATTAGAAAAGTTATTAAATATTTCCATCATACTCATTTATTACACTTTCTATACTTTTAAAAAATTCTTCTTTATCTATAACGCCAATCATTCTTTTTTTCATATTCCCATCCATATCTACAATTACAAATGTTGGTACTACATTTACATTATATTTATTACTTAAGTTATAATTACGCTCTACATTTACTTGTTCAAAATTCATCTTATCGCCATACTTTTCTTTTGCCTCTTTATATATATCTTCCATTTGGTCACAAGCAGAACAAACAGAAGAAACAAATTCGTACATTTTTAAAGGTAATGTTTGTTCTTCCACATCTCCATTACTAGTTAAAGGAACATAGTTACGCTCTCTATTTATATGTTTTATCATAAATACTGTAAATATTGATATTCCCATTATTGCTATAATTATTATTACTCTATATTCTTTTATAAACTTCATGTTACACCCCATTTATATTATAATCTAGACTTATGCTTTATGCAAGAAAAAAATAACTTTAAGAGTAATTTTAACATAATACCCTTAAAGTTATTTTAACATTCTTTTCTTTATATATACATTAATATTAAAATCAGTATAATACTTATACTATTTCACATTTTATATAACCCTCATATCTTTTTCTATAAAATTATTATTAATACAATTATATTTTATAGCAGCACCAAATAACTTTTAATATTAAAATCTAAATTTTTTATTACTTTACATTATTTCATGTAAATAATAAAAAGTACACTTAAATACTAACTATAACCAGCAATTATAGTTACTATTTAAAATATTTCTTTCTAGGAATTTATTTTAGATAAAATTTAGATAAAAAATATTAATTTAAATGGTAAAAGATAGCTAACTTAAAAAAAGAATATAAAATTTCTTAGCTTCTAATAGTTGCCCTATCTTCTAGTCTAAGTCTATCAGCTATCATAGCAATAAATTCCGAATTTGTTGGTTTTCCTTTATTTGAATTTACAGTGTAACCAAAAATTTTATCATGCATTTCAATTTGCCCTCTATTCCAAGCCACTTCGATCGCATGTCTTATAGCTCTTTCTACTCTAGAAGGCGTAGTATTAAATGTTGTAGCAAGTGTAGGATATAAAGTTTTTGTTATTGAATTTATTACATCCTCATTTTTTACAGCAAGTAATATTGCTTCTCTAATATACTGATAACCTTTTATATGTGCTGGCACACCAACATCATGAATAATATTAGTGGCTCTAACCTCTATTGGTGTTGATGAAGACGAACTACTATTAATTGTAGTTTTAGTATAACATTTAGTTCCATTATTTGAGATATATTGTTCTTCAGTTTGAAGTAAATCTCTCAATCTTTCTACTAAAGTAGCCATGTCAAAAGGTTTTACTACATAATATGTAGCGCCAAGAGCAATAGCCTTTTGAGTAATTTTTTCTTGACCTATTGCAGACATGACAATAGTAGTTGGCATTTTTACATCATTTGATTTTATCAAATCTTCTAAAGTAGATAGTCCATCTTTTTCAGGCATTATAATGTCTAGAAGCAATACATCAGGATTTTGTTCCTTTATAATATCTACAACATTTTGTCCATCATATGCTGTTGCTACAACCTCCATATCATCTTGTGTATCAATATACATGCTTAATAATTTTACAAATTCTTTATTATCGTCTATGATAACGACCTTAGCTTTGCTGCTCACCTATATTCCTCCTATTCGTTTACTAATAGCGTAACTTCATTATATATAATTTTAATTTAAAAATCAAGCCATTTACTTGTTTTTTTTAGTCGAGTTTTGTCGATTAAAAAATTTTTTTAAATTGTTCTAAATTTTTCCAGTATTTTTATAAAATATATACACAAATTATTAATAGTATAAAAAATCATAAGATTTTATTTATACTATTTTATATTGGAGGTGAATATATAATGGCATCAAATAGCAAAATGAGTAACAAACAAGCTAAAGCAGCTTTAGATAAATTCAAATATGAAGTTGCTAATGAATTAGGTGTTAACTTAAAACAAGGTTATAATGGTGACTTAACTTCTAGAGAAGCTGGTTCTATCGGTGGTGAAATGGTTAAGAGACTAGTAGCACAAGCTGCTAACCAAATGCAATCTAAACAATAATTATAAATTATTGTTTAAATGATGAGTATTATTATTCTATACTCATCATTTAATTTATTTAGTATATAAAAAAACTTAGAAATTTATCTTTTTATATAAAATTTTAACTTTTATGTATAATGCAATAAAAATTACACAAATTAATAATAAATCGGAGGTGAGTATATAATGGCATCAAACAGTAAAATGACTAATAAGCAAGCTAAAGCTGCTTTAGATCAATTCAAAATGGAAGTTGCTAATGAATTAGGTGTTAACTTAAAACAAGGTTACAACGGTGACTTAACTTCTAGAGAAGCTGGTTCTATTGGTGGTGAAATGACTAAAAGACTAGTAGCACAAGCTGCTAACCAAATGCAACCAAAACAATAATTATTTTATATGAATTAAATTAAGACTGTTGAAATATATTTCGACAGTCTTAGTTTATAAGAACAAAAAAAACAGATGAATAAAAATCCACCCGTTTTTCAAATTATATTTTTCTAATTTAAGAAACCTGTATAATGTCTGCTTACCATTTGAGTTTCTAAATTCTTTAATACTTCTAATGAAACGCTTACTACGATAAGTACTGATGTACCACCAAAAGATATTGATACAGGAATAAATCCTTGTAATAATACTGGTAGCACTGCAACTAATGCTAAGAATATAGCTCCAACTGCAGTTATATATTTTAGTACTTTTGATATATAATCAGAAGTATTTTTTCCTGCTCTAATTCCTGGTATAAATCCACCATTTTTCTTTAATTGATTTGCTATTTCAACTGGTTGTACAATAAACATTGTATAAATAAATGTAAATGCTATTATTAGTAACATATATATTACTGAATAAGAAAGTAGATAATACCATGCACTTCCCTCTGAAACAGAGAAGATATTGTTTACTACTGCCCAAAATCCTGTTGGATTTCCCTTTGTGCAAAGATTTATAATTGTTCCTGGGAACATCATAAATGACATTGCAAATATAATTGGCATAACACCAGCCATAGCAACTTTAATTGGAATGTGAGTGTTTTGTCCACCATACATTTTTCTTCCAACAACACGTTTTGCATAGTTTACTGGTATTCTACGTTCAGCTTGTTGTACATATATTACTGCAGCTACAACAACTATCATTGCAACTATTAAAGCTACAACAATTAAGATGTTTTTTAATCCACCTTGTGCAAATGTAAATAAAGCAGTTGCACCTGATGGTATACGTGATATGATACCAACAAATACTATCATTGATATTCCATTACCAATACCATATTCTGTAATTTTATCACCTAACCAAGTAAGTAAAGCAGTACCTGCTACAAGTGAAGTTATGAATAATATAAATCCCATAACAGCACCTGCACCAAAAGTAAGTTCTGGTAATAAATAAGATTTATATGTTAAATATAATCCTAAACCTTCAATTATTGCAAATGCAATTGTTAAATATTTTGTATACTTTGAAAGTTTTTTCTTACCTTCTTCTCCCTCTTTAGCTAATCTTTCTAAACTAGGTACTACAACTTGAAGTAGGTTAAGAACAATTGATGCAGTAATATATGGTCCAATTGTCATGGCAAATATTGAGAATCTACCAAACGCACCACCTGATATTAGGTTAATTGTTCCAAGTATTCCATTTGAAGATGCACCAACTTGCTCCATAAATAAAACCTTATCGATTCCAGGTACAGTAATAAAAGACCCTAGTCTAAATAATAATATTATAAATATTGTAAATATAATCTTTTTTCTTATATCTTTTACAGAAAAAATATTCTTTAGGGTTTGAAGCATATTACTTCACCTCTATCTTTCCACCTGCAGCTTTAATTTTTTCTTCAGCAGATTTAGAAAATTTTGTAGCTATCACTGTTAGTTTTTTAGTTAAGTTACCATTACCTAATACTTTAACTCCGTCTAGTTCTTTTTTTATTATTCCTTCAGAAAGTAAAACATTAACATCCACAACAGTATCATTATCAAATCTCTCTAAATCAGCTAGATTAACAATTGCATACTCAGTTGCAAAATGATTAGTGAAGCCTCTTTTTGGAATTCTTCTATATAATGGTGTTTGTCCACCTTCGAATCCTCTTCTTATACTTCCACCAGTTCTTGCTTTTTGTCCTTTATGACCTTTACCTGCTGTTTTTCCAAGTCCTGATCCAGTTCCTCTACCCTTTCTTAATCTTGAAGTTGTTGATCCATATGCTGGGCCTAAATCTTGTATTTTCATACCTGAAGTTCCTCCTTCCTTCTATAATTATTATTTTAATATTTCTGCGACAGTTTTTCCTCTAAGTCTTGCAACTTCTTCAGGTGTTCTCATAGATTTTAAAGCTTTCATTGTAGCATAAACTACATTTCTGCTATTACGAGATCCTAAAGTTTTAGCTGTTACATTTTTAACACCTGCAAGCTCTAATACTGGTCTTACTGCTCCACCAGCGATAACACCTGTACCTTCAACTGCTGGCTTTAATATAATCTTAGATGAACCAAAGTTTACTGTTAATTCATGTGGTATTGTACCATTAACTAGTGAAATTTCAACTAAATTTTTCTTAGCTTCTTCAGTTGCTTTTTTTATAGCTTCAGGTACTTCAGATGATTTTCCTGTTCCAACACCAACTTTACCCTTTTCATCACCAACTACAACAAGTACACTAAATCTAAAAGTTCTACCACCTTTAACAACTTTAGTAACTCTATTTACATTAACAACTTTTTCTTTTAATTCTTGCTTTTCTTGTTTTGTTTCAGCCATTTTTGGGTTACTCCTTTCTTAATTAGAATTCAAGTCCTGCTTCTCTTGCAGCTTCTGCTAAAGCTTGAACTTTTCCATGATATAAATAACCATTTCTATCAAAAACTACAGCTTTTATATCTTTTTCTAATGCACGTTTAGCAACAAGTGCACCTACTTCTTTTGCAGCTTCTATATTAGATGCTTTAGTTTTAACTTCTTTATCTAAAGTTGAAGCTTGTAGTAAAGTTACTTGCTTATCATCATCAATGATTTGTGCATAAATATTATTTATACTTCTAAATACACATAGTCTTGGTCTTTGTGCTGTACCTTTTACTGTAGCTCTAACTCTTTTTTGTCTAACAGCTCTAGTTTCTTTTTTACTTTTTTTGTTAATCATGTGTAAGTTTCCCTCCTTTTATTTTAGGTTTATTTCTTACCGCCAGCTTTACCTTCTTTTCTTCTTATATGTTCGCCAACGTATTTAATACCTTTACCTTTATATGGTTCTGGTAATTTATATTCTCTGATATTAGCAGCAACTTGACCTACTAATTGTTTATCAATACCTTTTACAATTATAGAGTTTTGTGCTGGAACATCTATAGTAATTCCTTCTGGTTCTTCTACTTCAACTGGATGAGAATAACCTAAAGTTAATACTAATTTTTTACCTTGTTTTTGTGCTCTGTATCCTATACCGTTTATTTCTAATGCTTTTTCAAAACCTTCTGTTACACCTATTATCATATTTGAAATTAAAGTTCTAGTTAGTCCATGTATGTTTCCAGCTTTCTCATTTACTAAAGTTACAACAACTTTACCATCTTTAACTTCAATATTTACGTCTTTTAAAAAAGTATTTGTTAAAGTACCTTTAGGTCCTTTTACTGTAACAGTATGGTCTTCAATTTTAACATCAACACCTTGTGGTATTGCGATAGGATTTTTACCTATTCTTGACATGGTATACCCTCCTTTTTCTTAATTTAATTAATTACCAAATATATGCTAATACTTCACCTGCAACATTTTGTTTTCTTGCTTCTTTATCTGTCATAATACCTTTTGAAGTAGAAATTATAGCAATTCCTAGACCATTTAATACTCTAGGTAATTCTTCAACGTTTGCATATATTCTAAGACCTGGTTTACTAATTCTTTTTAAACCTTGTAATACTTTTGTTTTGCCTTCATATTTTAAAGTAATTCTGATTGTTTTATGAGTTCCTTCTCCTAATGTATCAGCAGAAGCCACAAAACCTTCAGCTACCAATATATCAGCTATTGCTTTTTTAACTTTTGAATAAGGAACATCAACTGTGTCATGTCTTGCATCGTTAGCGTTTCTTATTCTTGTTAACATGTCTGAAATTGGATCATTCATTGATTTTTTACCTCCTTTTTTACCAGCTTGCTTTTTTTACTCCTGGTATTTCTCCTTGATATGCTAATTTTCTGAAGCATAGACGGCATATTCCATATTTTCTCATGTAAGAATGTGGTCTTCCACATATTTTACATCTGTTATAATATCTTGTGCTAAACTTAGGTTGTCTTTGTTGTTTAGCTATCATAGATTTTTTTGCCATGCTTAAGTCCTCCTTACTTTGTAGCGAATGGTAAGCCTAACATTTCTAGTAATGCTTTTGCTTCTTCATCAGTCTTTGCAGTTGTTACAAAGATAATGTCCATTCCTCTTATTTTATCTATTTTATCATACTCAATTTCAGGGAATATTAATTGTTCTTTAACTCCCATTGAATAATTACCTCTTCCATCAAAAGAGTTAGGATTTAATCCCTTAAAATCTCTTACACGAGGAAGTGCTACATTAAATAATTTAGTAGCAAAATCATACATTTTATCTGATCTTAATGTTACTTTACAACCAAGATCCATACCTTCTCTTACTTTAAAAGCAGCGATAGATTTTTTTGCTTTTGTGACTACTGGTCTTTGTCCAGCTATAAGCTCTAAATCTCTCATTGACATTTCTAAAGCTTTAGAATTTTCTTTTATATCAGAAATACCCATATTTATAACTATTTTCTCTAACTTTGGTGCTTGCATTATTGATTTATAACCGAACTTTTCTTTTAATGCAGGAGCAATTTCTGTTTTATATCTTTCTTTAAGGTTCATGTGATTTTCCCCTCCTTTACTTTACTTCTTCACATTTTTTGCAAAATCTTTGTTTTGTTCCATCTTCTAAAACTTTTATTCCAAGTCTTACACCTTTTTCACATTTATCACAATAAAAACTTACTTTTGAAGCATTTATTGGACATTCTCTTTTTATAATTCCAGATTCTTGTCCTTGTTTTTTAGCTTTAACATGCATAGTTCTAACATTGATTCCTTTTACAAGTACTTTACCATTTTTTCTATCTACTTTAATAATTTCACCTTTTTTTCCTTTTTCAGAACCAGTGTTAACTATTACTGTATCGCCTTTTTTTAATTTTAATTTTGATATCACTTTCTTTCACCTCCGAAATTTAAAGAACTTCTGGTGCTAGAGATATAATCTTCATAAAGTCATTATCTCTTAGTTCTCTTGCTACTGGTCCAAAAATACGTGTACCTCTTGGAGTTTTATCATCTTTAATTATTACAGCTGCATTTTCATCAAATCTTATATATGAACCATCATCACGTCTTAGACCTCTTTTTGTTCTTACAATAACTGCTTTTACAACGTCACCTTTTTTTACAGCTCCTCCTGGTGCTGCTTTTTTAACAGAAGCAACTATAATATCTCCTATGTTTCCCCATTTTCTATAGCTTCCGCCTAGAACACGAATACACATAATCTCTTTAGCTCCTGTATTATCAGCAACTTTTAACAATGATTGTTGTTGTATCATGGATTAGTCCTCCCTTCAAACTATTTATTACTATTTAACTTTTTCCACAACTCTTACTAGTCTATATCTTTTATCTTTGCTTAGTGGTCTAGTTTCCATTACTTCTACCATGTCGCCAATATTGCACTCATTATTTTCATCATGAGCTTTAACTTTTAAAGTTTTATTAACTATTTTACCATAAAGTGGATCTTTAGTTTTTGTATCGATTCTTACAACAATAGTTTTGTCCATTTTATTACTTACCACTTTACCAATTTTAGTTTTTCTTAAATTTCTTTCCATGTGTCCTTTTTCCTCCTTTACCACTAATTACCTTTTTTCATAGTTATTGCTGTATTAACTCTTGCTATATTCTTCTTAACTAATGACATTTTTTTAGGGTTGTCAAGACCATTAAGGGCATGTTGAAATCTTAATTTAAATAGTTCTTGTTTTAACTCTTTTAATTCTTTTTGTAAATCTTCTACAGTCATATTTGTATATTCTTTCATTTTACTAGATTTCATTTATTACTCCCCCTTTTCTTCCATCTCTTGCTCAGCCTTACTTACTATTTTACATTTTATAGGAAGTTTATGCATTGCTTTTTTTAATGCTTCCTTACTTGTTGCTTCTCCTAAACCAGCTACTTCAAATAAAATTCTTCCTGGTTTTACTACTGCAACAAAGTATTCTGGATTACCTTTACCTGAACCCATACGAGTTTCAGCTGGTTTTTTAGTTATTGGTTTATCTGGAAATATTTTTATCCAAGTTTTACCAACTTTTTTTGTATATCTAGATAAAGTTACCCTAACAGCTTCTATTTGGTTTGCTGTTATCCAAGCTGGTTCTAAAGCTTGTAAACCGTATTCTCCATCTACAACTCTAGTTCCTCTTGATGCTCTACCTTTATTTGAACCTTTTTGTACTTTTCTAAATTTTGTTCTTTTTGGTGACAACATTTTTAGTTACCTCCTTTTACTTCTTTTTTGCTAGGTAGTACTTCACCTTTGTATATCCAAACTTTAACACCAATTATTCCATATGTAGTTAATGCTTCTGCAAAACCATAATCGATATCAGCTCTTAAAGTTTGTAGAGGTATAGTACCCTCGCTGTAATGTTCAGTTCTTGCAATTTCTGCTCCACCTAAACGTCCAGATACAGCAGTTTTTATTCCAAGTGCACCTGCTTTCATTGTTTTTTGCATTGCTTGTTTCATTGCTTTTCTAAAAGATATTCTTTTTTCTAATTGTAAAGCTATATTTTCAGCTACAAGTTGTGCAGCCATATCTATATCTTTAATTTCAACAATATTTAAAGAAACTTCTTTATTTACCATCTTACCTAATCTAGCTCTTAATTCTTCTATAGCAGCTCCACCTTTACCAATGATCATTCCTGGTTTTGCTGTACATATATCAACTAGAACTTTATTTCCTTTTCTTGCTATTTTTATTTCATTAATTCCAGCTGATTTAAGTGAGTCTTTTAGATATGTACGAATTTTATGATCTTCAACTAGATTTTTTGAAAAGTCTTGTTTGTTTGCATACCAAGTTGATGACCAATCTTTTATTATTCCAACTCTAAGTCCGTGTGGACTAACTTTTTGACCCATTTTCTAATTACCTCCTTCTTCAAATTAAGCTTCTTTTAAAACTACAACTATGTGACTTGTTCTTTTTCTTATTCTATTTGCACTACCTTTAGCTCTAGGCATAATTCTTTTCATTGTAGGTCCTTGATTAGCGTATATTTCGCTAATATATAGCTTAGTCTCATCCATTTGATGATTATTTACTGCATTTGCCATAGCTGATTTAACAAGTTTTTCAACCATAGGTGCTGCAGCTTTATTAGTATACTTAAGTATAGCTATTGCTTCTTTAACTTTTTTTCCTCTAATAAGATCAATAACTATTTTAACTTTTCTTGCACTTATTCTTGCATGACGTAGTTCTGCTCTTGCTATTTTCTCATCCATTTTAAGGCTCCTCCTTTTTTAGTTTTTAACTATTTTTTTAAACTTGATTTTTTATCTCCTGCATGTCCTCTGAAAAGTCTTGTTGGAGCAAATTCTCCTAATTTATGTCCTACCATTTCCTCAGTAATATATACTGGTACATGTTTTCTTCCATCGTGTACTGCTATTGTATGACCAATCATTTGAGGATATATTGTAGAAGCTCTTGACCATGTTTTTAATGCTTCTTTTTTATCTTCAGCGTTTAATTTTTCTACTTTTGCAAGTAGTCTTTCATCAACATATGGTCCTTTTTTAAGCGATCTTGACATATTCTTTACCTCCAATATCTCTATTATTTTTATTTACTGTTTCTTCTTTTAACAATATATTTATCTGTTCTATGATTTGTTTTTCTTGTTTTATAACCAAGTGCTGGTTTACCCCAAGGTGTCATAGGTCCTGCATGACCAACTGGAGCTCTACCTTCACCACCACCATGTGGGTGATCAACTGGGTTCATAACACTACCTCTTACAGTAGGTCTAATTCCCATATGTCTAGTTCTTCCAGCTTTACCTAATTTAACGTTTTCATGATCAGTATTACCAACTTGACCAATACAAGCTCTACATTCTACAGATATAAGTCTCATTTCTCCAGAAGGCATTCTTACATGTGCATATTTTCCTTCTTTTGCCATAAGTTGTGCTGACATACCTGCACTTCTTACAAGTTGTGCACCTTTCCCTTTATGTAGTTCAATGTTATATATCATTGTACCAACAGGTATTGAACTAATTGCCATACAATTACCTGGTTTTATATCTGCTTTTTCAGCTGATATAACTTTATCACCATCTGTAAGACCAAGTGGAGCAATTATATATGCTCTTTCACCATCTGTATATTCGATTAAAGCAATATTTGCAGTTCTGTTTGGGTCATATTCTATACCAATTACAGTTGCTTCCATATCAACTTTATTTCTTTTAAAATCAATTATTCTATACTTTCTTCTGTTTCCGCCACCATGATGTCTAACAGTTATTTTACCAGAATTGTTTCTACCAGCTTTTTTCTTAGCTACTGTTAATAAACTTTTTTCTGGTGATTTTTTAGTAATTTCTTCGTTAGTTAAAACTGTAGTATTTCTTAATGATGGAGTAACAGGTCTAAATGATTTTATTCCCATTTTTATTCCCTCCTAGTTAGTTCCAAATGCTGAACTGATTTCTTCTATTTCAGTTTTATATTTTTTATTAGATTTTACTTCTTTTCCACCTTTAGCAAGATATTTTTCATCTGCTGGGTTTGTATCAATTTGTACGATTGCTTTTTTCCAAGCTGATGTTGTGCCTTGGTGTACTCCAACTCTTTTATTTTTTCCGTCATATCTCATTGTATTTACTTTTAAAACCTTAACACCAAATAATTCTTCTACTGCATTTTTTATTTCTATTTTTGTAGCATTAACTGCAACTTTAAAAGTATATTTTCCCATTGCTATATTAGTATAAGATTTTTCTGTCATTATAGGTTTTATAATTATATCTTCTGCGTATTTCATATTAAGCGTACACCTCCTCTATTTTCTTTATAGCATCTTCTGTTAAAACTAATGAATCATATTTTAATAAATCATATACATTTATTGTATTTACTAGACTTGTTTTAACATTTTCAATATTTCTAGCAGATGCTTGAACATTTAAATTTTTACTGTCTAATACTACTAATGCTTTATTAACTTTTAAATTATTTAAAACGTTAACCATATTTTTAGTTTTGATTTCATTTAATTCTAATTTATCAACAACTACTAGGTTACCTTCTTGAACTTTAGAAGTTAAAACTGATTTTAATGCAAGTTGTCTCATTTTTTTAGGAATTGCATATTTATATGATCTTGGTTTTGGTCCAAGTGCAATACCACCTTTAATCCATTGTGGAGCTCTAATGCTTCCTTGTCTTGCTCTACCAGTTCCTTTTTGTCTCCATGGTTTTCTTCCACCACCACGAACTTCAGCTCTTGTCTTAGTAGATTGAGTACCTTGTCTTTGATTAGCTAAATAATTAACTAAAGCTGTATGTACAACTATGTCATTTACTTCAACACCAAATACAGATTCATTTAACTCAATATCGCCTACTTTTTTACCTTCCATATTTAAAACGTCTACCTTAAGCATTTTATTTCCTCCTTCCTATCTCTTTCTTACTTTACACTTTTCTTTACTCTAACAATTGCTTTTTTAGCACCTGGTATAGAACCTTTTACTAAAAGTACATTTTTGTCAGTATCTACTTTAACAACTTCTAAGTTTAATATAGATGAAACTACATTACCCATATGTCCTGGTAACTTTTTACCTTTAAATACTCTACCTGGAGTAGAAGTTGCACCCATTGAACCTGGTCTTCTGTGGTACATAGAACCATGAGCCATAGGTCCTCTGTGTTGTCCATGTCTTTTAATATTTCCTTGGAATCCTTTACCTTTTGAAATACCTTGTACATCTACTCTATCTTCTGTAGTAAATGCATCTACTGTAATTTTACTTCCAATTTCATATTCATCAAGATTTTCAACTTTTATTTCTCTTAAGTGTCTTTTAACTTCAACACCTGCTTTTGCAAATACACCTTTTCTTGGTTTATTTACATTTTTTTCTCTAATGTCACCGAAAGCAACAACTACCGCGTTATAACCTTCTTTTTCAGCTGTCTTTTTACCAACTACTGTTAAAGGTTCAACTTCAATTGCTGTAACTGGTATTGCTTTACCATCTTCATTAAAGATTTGTGTCATACCGACTTTTTTTCCGTAAACTTCTTTAACCATTTTGTTTTCCTCCCTTTAAATAAACGTTTTTAAACTTTACTATTTTCATAGTTCAAATTCTTAGTATAGGGTACGCTATTGCCTATTTTTAGGTTAGCTACTAATAATTTTAAAAGTTCAAATTATAATTTTACTTCTATTTCTACACCAGCTGGCATATCTATTGACATTAATGCATCAACAGTTGCTTGATTTGGTGCAATAACATCGATAACTCTTTTATGAGTTCTCATTTCAAATTGTTCTCTTGAATCTTTATCTTTATGTGGAGAACGTAATATTGTAACGATTTCTTTTCTAGTTGGTAGTGGAATTGGTCCTGAAACTTCAGATCCTGTTTTCTTAGCTACTTCAACTATCTTTGATGCTGCTTGCTCTAGCACAACATGATCATAAGCCTTTAATCTTATTCTCATTTTTTTTGTTTCTACTTTTGCCATTTGTAAAACACTCCTTTTCTATAATTTGTTGGCGAAGCAAGTTTTACACTACCCCGTGTGTTTCAAAATAATCCATATAAAAACCAAATTTAATGCATATCTTAAATTTGGCAAATACATAGTATTATACTTGCCGCCCGATTTAAAATCAGACATGCTCCATAAGAGTTCCCTACTTCAAAGAGTAGCCACATCTTACTTCAACGCAAATCAACATTTATATTATAAAACAGTTTTATGTAAAAAGCAAGCTTTTTTACAAAAAAAATAGAAAAAATAAGCATTTTTTTATTTTTGTAACATAAATGTAACAAAAATGCATATAAGTACTTAAATTATGCCTCTTTATAAAGCACTAACTTCATAGCTATAACTTTTATTATTTCTTGACATTGTTATTCTTTGAATGTATAATACATGTAATTTAGACCTTAGCTTTTAAAAAATTTTTTAGGAGGATTTAAGATGAAATTAAAAATTGTTGCGCATACTATTGTTCCCGAACTTGATCCTAATGACAAATTAGGTGAATTTCGGAAGTTAACTGAAGAAGAACTAAAAATACTGTTCAATTCTACTCATTATGATTCTAATGAGAGTTTTGATATATATAAAGCTCTTTTACTCTCAGCTAAACTTGCCGGAATCTGTTACATGAAAGAAAACTTTGATAAAATTCTTAATGAAAGTGCCGAAACTAGTTTCAGAAGGTTAAAAACAGTCCTTACATCCGGACACCACAGTGTTTTTGACCATTTTCATATAACTTTTGAAATTAGTAATATACCTAAAATACTCGCTATGTTCTTAAATAATGAGAAAAATTATACAACTTCTGAAAAATCAGCAAGATATACAAAGTACGAAAATCTTACTGATATCCAAGGAGAACTGTATAATAAGTGGGTAGGTAAGCTTAGCAAAGTTATAAAAGAAACATATCCTTGCCTATACAAGGAGAAAGCAAAAAATCCAATGCTTGCTATTGAAAAATTGGCACAAGAAAATGCCAGATACTTTGTATCTATATTTGAGCCTTTAACTACAATGGCATACACAACTTCTCTTCGGCAATGGAACTATTTAATTTATATGTTTGAAAAATATATATCACAGTGTGATTATTTGAGTTGTATGTTTGAAGACTATAAATTAAAAAATTTCGATGAGCAAGCTTTACCTGCTTTAAAAGAGTTTTTATCTCTTGCAAAGGAATATCAAGTTGAAGGATTAATTCCTTTTAACAAAGTAAGAACACTTTCTCTTATTGGAGATCCGGCATATGCTGATATACAAGATACATTTAGTTATGTATATCAAACAAGTTATTATGCAAGTTATGCATGCTTTGCCCAGGTACAGCGTCATAGAAGTGAGCATTGTTTCTTATATAATGATATTAAAAAATTTATTTTACCTAAAATCATTAGTAGTGATAATGCTCTTTCAAAAGAATGGCTAAATGATGGAAGTAAAGTTATAGATATTCATCCGCAAGGAAGAATTGTAAAAATTGTTCAAACAGGGAATATTGATACTTTCATTATGAAGTATGAAGAAAGATGCTGTGGTAGCACACAACTTGAAACAATGCGTCATCAAGTTGAAATTGCAAATAAAATCGTACAAAATAGCATATACGCAGATAAACTCCTTGAAATAACGGGAGGGCATACTGCAAGATGCTTATTCAAAAATGGTTTTTGCAATAATAAATGTATGCTTGGTTCAAAACAAATTGAAAGAAATATTTAATGTTTGTAGCGAAGAATAATATTCTTCGCTACTTTCTTTTGTTTATATATATCATTTTTTAATTAGTTTACCTAGATTTTTGTATTTTTTTAGATTAACACTTGCTTTTTTTACAATCTTATGTTAAAATGAACAGGTAATAATATTAGTTTGCCATAAGGAGGTGCAATATGCCAAATATAAAATCTGCTAAAAAAAGAGTTAAAGTAATTGAAACTAAAACTGCACAAAACAGAGCTACTAAAAAAGCATACAAAGAAGCTATAAAAGCTTTTGAAAGCGCTGTAAAAGAAAATAGTAAAGATGTTAATGAATTATATACAAAAGCTGTAAGCTTAGTAGATAAAGCATGGTCAAAGGGAGTTTTAGCTAGAAATACAGCTAGCAGAAAAAAAGCTAGTCTTGCTAAATTATTAAATAAATAAAAAGAATCGGAAAAGTCCGGTTCTTTTTTTAATCCCAATTGTTTCCATCTATAGTATTAATTTTTCTTTCATAATCTTTGGTATCTGGGTATTTTAAATAAACTTCAGATTTATTTTTACTTAAAAATTTTGTTATATTATATAAATCAATCCATATTTGATTAGTTCCTTCTTTTTGTGATTCGTCAAATATTAATTGTATACCAAAATGTAAATGTGGTACATCTATATTATTTACATTTTCCTTTGCACTATACCCAGTCATTCCAAGATAACCTATAACATCTCCCGCTTCTACTGTCTTACCTTCATATAAATCTTTTGCAAATGGATGATCTTTTCTTAAATGTGCATAGTAATAATATCTTTTTCTATCAAAACTTCTAATACCAATTCTCCAACCTCCATATTGATTCCATCCAGCGACTTCGACTATTCCAGATTCAACTGCTATTATAGGAGTTCCTATGCTCCCCATAATGTCATGTCCTAGATGTATTCTTTTATATCCATATGATCTAGAGGCTCCAAAATCATCATAATGATTGTAGCTATAACCTTTTGCAATAGGCGAAAATACTTTTATTCCATATTTTTGAACGAAAGATTTTTCACCATTTTCATTTTCTTCTTCAATAGAATAATCGCCTATATATTGTCCTAATACTGCTTCTATACTTTCATAAAAGTACGAATAATTTTTCATGTCTTTAGTTAGATTTTCTATAGTATCACCATTTCTCAATTTTTCCACTAATTCATCTACATCTTTAGTTTTATATTTTTTAAAATCTCCTCCATATTTTGTTGAAATATATGCTAGTATTTCAATCCAGTTTAATTTTACTTCTTCATTATTTACATGTGATGATATATCTAATTTAGCAGCTTTATCTAATGCTTCAAATGTTATATTAAATTCCACCCATTTTATATAACTTTTTTCTTTATTTTCTTCATTACTAGAATCATCTGTATTAGAACTTTCTTCACTATTTACAGATATATGTTTATATGGCTTTTCTATTATATAATTCATACTGAAAAATAACAACAATATAGTAAGAACAAATAAAATTTGAAATATAACTTTTATTTTCTTTTTCAAAACAACTACCTCAATATAATATATTATATTTTAATAGTATGTATTACAGAAAAAAGGACTACATTTCTATAGTCCTGGCATCCCTGTTCTATATTGCCCTCTAGTTTGTATTCCTCCAATTCCACTTATTCCCTCTCTTGTATTACTTATTATATTTGCAATTGGCACAAAATCATCCACCGGTGTATATGCTATTGTTTGTGCAACTATAAGTGGATCCATCATATCAATTAAAACTCTTTTTGGTGCACTTGCAAAATTTGCTCCGGCTGACAAAATAGCTTCATAATAACTTTGGCAAGCTCCTGCAAATATTACAAGATTATCTAAATTATGTTCATATCGTCTTGCTTCTAGTACTCCTTGTATATAATATTTTGAATTTTTATAATTATCTATATTATATATATCATTTTTCTTCCTTATAAAAGCATCATGCCCTGTAAGTATTAAAATATTGGGTCTAATTTTTTGTAATAATGAATATATTTGTTTATATTGTTCTTGTTCAGGAATATTATACGTATAAGCAGTGACTCCCATTTTTTTATAGTTTTCTCTACATTTATTGGTATATTCAGGATCGCCATCTATATGTAAAACAATTCCTGGCTTTTTTAAGATTGACTCTTTCTTAAAAATATTTGGACTATCGTCTACTGATATTTGCTCTCTTAGATTATTGTATCCATTTATTTTTTTATTCATATTCATATAACATCTATTTATTCTTGCCATTCTACTTTTTTCTGTATTTAATATCCTTTTTTCCATCTCTTCTTTGCTTATATGTTTCAAGTCGTATTCAGGAGCATCAGCAATTATTCTAACAGTTAGTCCCGCAAGATCTATTATTCCATTACTATTTATTTTTGTAACTTTAAAAAGCACATCATAATTATATGATTTTCTTGCTACTATATCTCCCACTTTAAAAGTCTCCATAAAATAAAATCACCTCTTAAAATATTGTATGAAACAATAAGTTACAAGGTGATTTTATTTTTATACAGTATAATTTAACAACTTTGACTGGATTTTTTAATTTAAAAATTATATAATGTATTTAAGTTTCTTTGTACCATTATATAATTCTTAATATACAAAAGGAGTTATGATTTTTATGAAAAATAAAATATTAATAATTATATTTGTTATTATAGCAATATTATTTTGCATTTTTGTACTATATAGGTTTAAACTTAATGGAAACGAAAGTGCAGCTATTAAATTATACAATCTAATAATTGATGAAACATTAAAAAATGATTTAGGAAATAATTATGAATATCTATCTATATATTTAGATAAAACACTTGATCCATTAAATAAAAAAGAACTGTCTGATTATGCAAAAAAAGAAATATTAAAATACGCAAAAAAATATAATGAAGTTATTTATGATAAAAGTAAAGATGAATTGTTATCTGTAAATAATGATACCACTCATAACCTAGATGGTATATCTATATCAATAAGCACAGATGTAAATTCATTATCACATAACAAAGCTATTATTAATGTAGTCTATTCTGTAGGAAGACAAAATTCAAATATGAGAAATTATCTAGTAGAGTACAGTAATAATAGTTGGAAAATATCAAAGATATTACTAGATGTCAGATAATAAATAAGTATAGTTCAGTTTAATAAATAATTATAAAAAAATGATGTGTTTAATTGATTTTAACATACTTATATATTATATATTAAAGGGATGACTAAAAAATTCTCAGTCATCCTTATTTTTAATAATTTTTCTACAAAAATCAATTATATATATCAATCGCCCAACTATCCACGTTGTAATAAATATTGTATTCCACAATTTGCAGCTATTGTACTATCAATTATTACTACTAATACACCTAAAACTATTGGGGAATATTGCTTTTTTAGTAGTAAATCTAAAAAGCTTGCAATAAGTGAAACAATCCACATAGCAATTTCCAGTAATTGAACTGCCACAAACAAAAAATTTGGGATACAAAAAACACATCCCAAATTAAATATACTATTTTACTGTAAATGGTAATAAAGCAATTGTTCTTGCTCTTTTTATAGCTTCAGTTACTTTTCTTTGATGTTTTGCACAAGTACCAGTAACTCTTCTTGGTAATATTTTACCTTTATCACTTACATATTTTCTTAATTTTTCTACATCTTTGTAATCTATATCGTCGATTTTTTCAACACAAAAAGTACATACTTTTTTTCTTGGTCTTCTAAAAGCTTTATCGTTTTTACCTTTTTTAGAATTTTTGTTATCAGCCATTATTATAAATCCTCCCTTCAATAAAATTATTAGAATGGTAGGTCATCTGTATCATCAATAGTAATGAATTCTCCATCAATTGTAGATGAAAGAGAAGCATTATTATCCATATTCATAGAAGAATCATTATCTCTTCTAGAATCAGCAAAATATGCATTTTCAATTATAAAATCTGTAGCATATCTTTTTTGACCATTTTGATCATCCCATGTTCTGTTTTGAATTCTTCCCTCGACTAATACCTGTTGTCCTTTTCTATAGTATTTAGAACAGAATTCTGCTAATTTTCCAAAAGCAGTTAAATTGAAAAAGTCTGTTTTTCTTTCACCGTTTTGATCAGCAAATCTTCTATTTACTGCTATAGAAAAAGTTGTAACTTGAGTATTTGAATTAGGTATAACCCTTGTCTCTGGGTCTCTTGTTAATCTCCCCATAAATTGGAATTTATTCATTAAATTTCCCCCTCAAAGAACTTTTTGTTCTATATTTATTATTTATCTTTTCTTATAACCATGTGTTTTAAAACAATTTCATCTAATCTTAAAATTCTTTCAAATTCAGCGATGAATTCTGGCTTAGCGTCAAATGTAAATAGTATGTAGTAACCTTCAGTTTGTTTTTTAACTTCATATGCTAAAGTCTTTTTACCCCATTCTTCTACACTTGTAAGCTCGCCATTTGCTGATATTAATTCTTTCATTTTTTCACCAAAAGCAACTGTTGCTTCTTCTGGAGCATTAGCAGAAAGAATTATAACTGATTCGTATTTATTCATGACTTCACTCACCTCCCCGTGGACATCTGACCCTATAAAAATATAGGGTAAGGAAATTAACTTGTAGAATTATATCACAATTTTTTTAGATAATCAACATTTTATGTTAATTTATATCAATTTTTATATATAAATATGATTTTATTGATATTTATTGTTATAAATAGAAATACTAATACTATATCTAACTTAATAGTTTTTAAAGATATTGACAATGTAACCGATTAATTATATAATACATATACTAATATAAGGTATTATATATAACAAGTTGGGAGGTTTTTTATATGAAAGTAGAAAAATTAAGTGATAATAAAGTAAGAATCACCCTTACATTTGAAGAATTAGAAAAAAGAAAAATATCTTTAAGCGATATCGAAAAAAATTCTACAATTGCTAAAGACTTATTTATAGACTTACTTGAAGAATCTAACCTTGATAGCGAATTTGTAATCGATGATTCACATCTTTTTATCGAAGCAAGTTCTGATAATAATAATCTATTCATTGTAACTATAACAAAAGTTGAAGACTTACCCGATTTAAAAAAATATTCTCTAATTGAATCAAAGGGAGTTCATAGCAAGAAAAAAATTTCAAATAATATAAAATATACTGTTGATAGTAACGTATATTCTTTCCAAAATATAGATAATATTCTTTTAATTTGTGAAAAAGCTAAAGCAGAAAATTTATTTTTTGGAAAAAATAGTTTATATAAATTAAATGATTTATACTACATAATCTTTAGTAAATCATCTATTAAAAATCCAAAATTCTTAAAGACATATGTTTTCTTATCTGAGTATTGCAATAACTACTACTCTTATGACTTATATGAAACATATATAAAAGAAAAAGGAAAATTAATAATAGCAAATAATGCTTTACAAAAGTTAAAAACAATTTAATACAACTCACATTTGTGAGTTGTATTTTTATATCTTACAATAGCTCACTTTATTAACTACAATTTCAATCATTTCCTCTTTAGTATTAGTTGAAAAAACAGGTATAATATATTTAAACTTATATTTTATGCTAAATTGTATAAGCTCACCATATGTAGTATGTCTTTTAGGAGCTTCAACTACTACATTATTAATATCAAATCCAGATTTACTCAAATCAAAAATTAAATTTTCATTTTCTTCATCTGTTAAATAACCATATTTTTCTATTATATACATATACTTTTGTGAAATGCTATTTAACTTTTCATATAAAATAAAAGGAATAATTAAATTTATGAAAAAATAACCAATAAGAACTATAACTATTACTGAAAAAAATAATATAAGTGGTGCAGAAACTATTGTATTTCCTTTATTATTTTTATACATTAATTCACATCCATTGTCTTTAACTTAATTTCATCATATACCATTATATTTATATCTCCAATATAATTTTTTAATATTATTGGTGACACAGATACTTTTAACTTTATTTTTACTTTTTTTATATTTTTATCAAATTCTAGTTGTTCAATTACTACATTGTCATAATTTATATTTATTAAATTTTGTATTTTTTCTTTTAATATTTTTTCATCTACAACATAATTATTAAATGCTAATTCATTAATATCCATAGAAAAATATGAATTTTGTACGATGTAGAAAATGTCTTGCTTAATCGGATAAATTTGTAAGTTTATCTGCATATGTAAAAAATATACTGTCATTAATACTATTATTAAAAATACAAATATCATAGAAAGAAAAGTTACTTCTATATTACCTTTTTTTAGAATTAACATATTATATTATCCATTCATCTAATCTAATTTTATTATTAAGACTATCCTTATTTAAAACATTATTTAAAATATAGTTTATATTTAATTTATAATCATCAATTACATCAAAATAAATTTTATTTTCATACTCTTTAGAATCACTAATATTTATTATTTTTATACAATTTGGCTCATTAATTCTACTTCCTATTTTTCCAAAATCTATATTAAAATAATTTTTACTTCTATTTCTACTTTCACTCCATCCGAGTAATGTATTTTTACATCCATCTAATTTAATTTTATATATTATACAATTTAGATTTTCTTTTATCTTTTCAATTTTAACTTCTTTATCATTAATATATACCTTAATTTCTTCTTTTTGTTCTAATCTATCATCATACTTTACATTAATAGCAATATATTTAGAATTTTGTATCAATCCTACTGAATTATTTAAAGTATCTTTATTTTTTATAAAATCTCTAATTATATAATCATTATTTTCTTTTTCTAGTACTTTTACATCAATTTTTTCTACTGGAACTATTTCTTCTTTTTCTATTTGTATGGTAATATTTTTTTCTATAGTATCTTGCATTAAGCCATCAACATAAAAATCTGTATATAGATAACTAGATACTCTAATATTAATGTTATAGGTACCAGAATTATTGAACTTTTCATTTTCTAAATTATATATTATAGATTTTTTAATATCTTTAGCTCTCCCCCCTTCAACTTTAGATACTTCTACATCATCTATATATATTGTTGAAACAATCTTTTTTATATGTTCTACTTTGGCATATTCATTTAAATTTATTGCTTCTGCTCCAAAAGTAATCGGTATTTTAATCTTCTCTCCTCTTTTTAAAGTTAGTTTATTATCAACTTTTAAATTTGACTTAACATTTGCATTTGCCGCCATAGGTTTAGTAGCCATAGTTGCAACTCTAATTTCTCCTTTATTATTTATTCTTCTTACTGTTATAATACCTCCCGTTTTCCAAGTAGAAGAGACATTTAGCTTTGCTTTATTTAATCCTATAGAATTAGATGATAGATTATACTCCACTAAATTATATGAGTCAGATATATTATTTTTATAGTCAATCTTATCAAATAACAATTTTGTATTTTTCATATATTCTAGTTGCTCATTGTATTTATATTTGCTAGTATCTTGCCAAGATTCATATGCACCAGGAACTAATATAAAATTCCAATAATCTGGAGTAACTTCTGGAACATTGTCAACAGGAAAATATACATTATTTATAATTGAACCGCTATAACTAACACCTAATACATTATATTCACCTCTTTTTCCATAACCGCAATATCTTCCTCCATTTTCACACCATTTTCCATTATCTTTTACTTCTTTAAATCTTTGAGTAGCAGTTCTAGAATACATGGCAAGTGGATTTGAATATACAAATAAATTATATGCATTATATATTTCTTCATTAATTTCATCACCAAGTACATTATACTGCGGTATACCTATAGTATCTATTATAAATTTAAAACTATCACTTACTCCTAGGCACTTACTTTTAAATATAAATAAAAAAGATAAAAAAATTATATATTTAAATACTATCTTTCTCACATTACACCTCATTAATCGCCAACATTAGCATATTATCCATATAATCTAATTTTATACTATAATTTTGCACCATTATTATTTCTTCTTTTATGCTTTTATTCACATTATCAACATTTTCTGTTTCCCTTAACTTAATATATTTGTCCCCTACTAGTTTTTTTATATTATTAATAGCCTCATCATCTAAGTTCATATTAAATATTTTATTTAAACTATTTATCAATTCATCTAAATATATATAATCTATTAAATTCTCATTACTAAATTTATCCTTAAACAATTTATTTATATATACGTTAATTTTTCCATCACTTAAAATTTTTATATCAAAATAGCCATTATCAACTTCATTTTTATTATTACCTACTACTACTTGCTGTTTTTCTTTAGAAATATCAACATATCTATTAGAATACATATTCTCTATACCAACACCAATATCTATATATTTATTTTTTATAAAACTTTTATCTTCTTTTTTTATGTTATACAAACCTTCTTTTAAAATAAAAGTAAAAATCATTACACATAAACAACAAATAATTAGAATAATGTATTTAAAAGTTTCTTTCCTCATAAACTTTTATTACCTTTTCTAAAATAACATTTGGTGGACTATTTAGATAGCTTAAATTGTCTGTTATATTTATACATGCTAATACATGATCTGCACTTAAAACACCTGTCACTATAATACATTTTTTTAAATCTTTAATTTTACTTATATACTTATTTATCTGATCAATTTCATTAGATAATATAATGCATATATCATATCTACTATTAGCATTTATTTTATTAATATATTTAAAAGTATACTCTTTTAAATAGTCAGATGTAATAGTATATTCTTTTAATTTATCAACCTTTTCTTTTATCATTTCATTTTTTTCATCATATAAAGTTGCTACAATCATTTTATACCTCCTACTTTATAATTGATAAACTAAATTTACCATAGTTTTTTAAATTATTTATTCTTGTTATCATCTCTTTTTCTACTTCAATCATTATAGAATATACATCAAGCTTGTCCATATTTTCTTTTTTCTTATTTACTTTGTTCCCATATTTATCAAATACATCAATGATTTTTACATTTTCTAACAATTTAAAAGATATATAACCTGTATTATCATTACTCTTAATATTAGGTACGTTTATTTCTTCTGCAATACTAGTTGCAAATTCTGTTTTTCCTGTATAATATACATTAACAATACTGTCTTTTGCAACTTGATATGAAACAAAATCATCTGAATTTTCTATATTTAAACAAATTATTTCTTTTAAATTAGTAGAAGAAATATATTCTTCAGCATTTATACAATAATCCTTAAGTAATATTTGTCCTCGTTTCAAGTCACAATTTAATACTTTATTACTAATATCATCTACACTTGCTACATTATTTATATTTCCACTTCTTATACTAACTTGTATATAATTTTTTTCCTCTATTTTTTGGCCACGATATAAATCTTCCTTAATAACAATTACATTTTCTATATTGTCTTTTGTAATAAAATTAAAAAATATATATGTAATAATAAAATAAATGAACATCGCTATTATTAATATTATTAAGACATATTTTTTATTCATTTTACATACCTATATTTCCTAATGTACTTTTAAACCAAATAGAAATTGTATTTAAAGTGTCATTAACTAATTCCTTTAATTGTGGATAAAATACAATAATTATTATTGCTAGTGATATACCTATTAGTAATATTGATTCTGTCATTGCAGTACCACTTTTTATCTTTAATACTGCATTTTTAATTTTACTATGCATAATTCCTCCTTTATTTAAAAATATCTGTAAAACTTTGTGAAACTTGTATAACAATTGGATACAAAACTATTAAAAAACTGTTTACTATAGAAATAAAAGTAGTAAAAATTATTACCACTAACCTTTGAGTTGATTTATATTTTAAGTATTTAAAATATGTTATATCTAGATTTTCTATAAAGCTTTCTAACAACTCTAAAAGATTTCCTTCTTTTTCACCTTGAATAAGTAAAGATAAAAACATATTAAACTCATAAAAAGAAAATTTTTGACTAAACTCATCTACTGCCTTTACAATGTTAAAATTATACATTCTATAATTATTTACAAATATACTATATTCTTTTTTAAACCTTTTATTTTCTATATTATCTACGGAATTTTTTAATGAATCATATAATAGCATATTAGCCGATAGTGATAGTACGATATTTTGAACGATGTTTGATATGTCATTTATTATTTTTATGCTTTCTGCTTTTAATGATAATTCAACTAAAATATTTGGTAAAAAATATAGAATTAGTAAAACAATTAACGAAATAAATATATTAGATGTATTAATAATAGATATGATAAACAAAATCACAGATAAAATGTATTTTATAATAATATATCTTTTTACGGTAAGACCATACGGGTTACCAGAATTAGATAAATACTGAAAAATTTTAGATAAGTAATTCCTTAGAAAATAAAATCTTTCTTTAAACAAATTGTTTGAATTAAAATTAATATTCTTAGATTTCTTTTGTACATAATATATTGAGATTAAATTATATGATATAAGTAAAGAAAAAATAATAAATATCAGTGCATATATATAATCACCTCCTTGTAACAACAATATAACACTAGATAAATTAAAAGTCAAGAAAAATCGTTCGTCAAAATGTGACATACATATATAATTTAAATATATTTTTTTGTCGTATTTAAGAAATTTGCTATTTTTTTCTATTGATTATTTTTTTCTTATCTGCTATACTAATTAAAGTGAGGTATTAATAATGAGCAACGATGAAACTATTAAAAATGCCAAAATATTAATAATTGACGAAGATGTAAATATGATGGAAATCATATCTGAAATTCTAAAAGGTTACGGTCATACAGTTAGCACTTTTACCGAACCAGTATCTGCTATAGAAGAGTTAAAAGCAAATAAATATGATATACTTCTTGTAAATTATCTAATGTCTCCTGTAAACGGTGATAGAGTTGTTGAACTTGTTAGAGAATTTGATAAAGAAATATATATAATTCTTATGTCAATGCATAAAGATTTAACTCCTTCTATTGAAACAATGCAAACACTTGATATACAAGCTTATTTTGAAAAAAGTTCTAGATTTGATCAATTGATAATAATGATACAATCAGGAATTAAATATATAGAACAATTAAGAAAAGTTAAATCTATTAACTTAAAACTAGACCATTATTTGTTTGATTTTGCACAAATATTACTAAATACAATTACAGCAAAAGATAATTATACAGGTGAACATTCAAAAAGAGTTACTTCATACTGTAGATTATTTGCAAAGTTTTTAGAACTAGATGATATAAGTACTGATAATTTACTAAAGGCTGCCTCTTTCCATGACGTTGGAAAAATTGGTATCCCAGATAGTGTGTTATTAAAAGAAGGAAAATTAACAGATGAAGAATATGATACTATAAAACTTCATCCTGTAATAGCAGCAAATATATTTTCAGTTTCAGATATTTTTAAAGATATTGTTCCAATTATAAAACACCATCACGAAAGATATGACGGTAATGGTTACCCAGACAAATTGAAGGGAGAAAATATAGAATATCTAGCTAGAGTACTTTCTTTATGTGATAGTTTCGATGCAATCGTTTCAAGAAGATCATATAAAGATGAACGTTCTATACAATCCGCTTTAGAAGAAATTAAAAGATGCAGTGGAACGCAGTTTGATCCTAATTTAGCTGATAAATTTATAGTTTCAGTTAATAACAATATTAATGATATACAAAGTATAATAGATAATAATGGATAAAAACGAGTAGAATATACTCGTTTTTTATTCTATAAATATTGCTATTGCTTTTATTATATTATTTTTATTTTCTTCTTTGCAATTCATCATATATCCTATAACTTTTATCTTACAAGACATTTGTGAAAGTAATTCTAAATTCCCATTAAGTTTTGTTTTATCAATCCACACAAAACAATCATTTATCATAAAAAAATCATCACTTTCATTATTAGACGTTAATCTACTACTATTATTTCTATTTATTTTTATATACCCAACTTCTTCTATAATTCTATCTCCTTTCTTTCCTGTAGTACATATATCTTCAAGTAACTTATGATAAAAATGAATATTTTTCATATTTGTTATATCTTCAATATTTAAATATCTTTTTTCTGTTTGAACGCTATATGAATTTCCATGATCAAAACGTGCTCCTACTTTTTCTTTTCCAATATTGTCTTTTTTCATTCCTCCACGATCTTCTCTATCACCTTCTCTACAAAATTCTTCACATTGCTTTATATTTTCAACACATGGATCAATCAAGAATCCATTATTTTTGCTAAAACTTTTTCTAATTGAAAACTCTACAACTTCAATATTTAAATTATTATCATCAAATACTGAAAAAAGTGTCCTTAAGAACTCCTTATCTAGATATATATAATATCTCATTAAATTCACCTATAATAATTTTATGCATACCATTTTAAAATAAGCCCTATACAGTGATATTATCTTTTATATTATTAAACTTAGCCTCGCCTATTCCAGATACATTCATTATATCTTCTATTTCTATAAATTCACTTGTTTTTCTATATTCAATTATTTTAGATGCTGTACTCTCACCTATTCCATCTAGAGTCATTAGTTCTTCTTTAGAGGCTGTGTTAATATTTATTTTTTCATCTTCATTTTCATCCTCATTTTCTTCTTTTTCTTGTTTTGTTGGTACAGTAATTTTATCAGAATCAACTAATTTTTGAGCAAGATTTAACTTATTTATATCTGCATTTTCTAGTATTCCTCCACATATATCAAGTAAATGACTTAATCTAGAATTTTCTTTGATATAATACACTCCTGGATTTTTTACTGCTCCTGTTATATATACAGCAATTTCTCCATTCTCGGTGTTTTCTTTTTTATTTACTTCTTCTAAGTTCTTTCTATCAATATTTTGAAATATAATTGATATTATAGATAAAATGATAATTATTAAACATATTATATATGTTTTATATTTTAAAATTATATTTTTAATTTTTTCCATTTTTTCATCTCCCTTCTTTTCTTTTAGACTAAATTATTATATAATATATTTTAAACTAGAGGTGATAATTATTAAAAAGCTAAGATTTCAATTAGTTATATTCAGTGTTATTCTTACACTATTTTCTTTTTTAAATAATAATGTATACGGTGCTGAAAGTTTAAATTTACTCTGTACATCAGATATAGTAATGGATTATGATTCAGGAAAAATACTTTACAGTAAAGAAATTAATCAAAAAGTTTATCCAGCTAGTACAACAAAAATTCTAACTGCTATACTTGTTATTGAAAAGATGGATCTAAATACTGCCGTTGTAGTTTCTAAAAATGCAGTAGATTCAACACCCTATCGGAAGTTCTGTAATGGGAGTAAAAGCTGAAGAAATTTTTACAATTGAGCAACTATTATATGGGCTATTACTTCCTTCAGGCAATGACGCTGCTATAGTTCTTGCTGAAGCAGTAAGTGGAAATGTCGATGATTTTGTAGTATTAATGAATGAAAAATTAAAAGAACTTGGATGTAATAATACTCATTTTACTAATCCACATGGCTTCCATGATGACAATCATTATTCAACTACATATGATATGGCAAAGTTATTTAGATATTGTCTAAATAATGAAGTATTTAGACAAATAATTTCTACAAAAGAATATATAATCCCACCTACAAATAAATCACCAGAAGAAACTAAACTTATAAATACAAATAGAATGTTAGATGAAAGATATACTGCATCATATTATGAATATATGATTGGAGGTAAAACAGGTTATACAGAAGAAGCCAGGGGAACTTTTATTGGTTTTTGTAAAAAAGATAATAAAACAATAATAATAGGTGCATTTAATGGTTCACAAGCACAAAATGCAAAATTTTTAGATACAAAAAATCTTAGTAACTATGTATTTGATAATTTTAATAATGAATTGATAATAAATAAAAATGATTACACATTTACAATAACAGATAAAATAAATAAAGTAAAATATAAAGTTGGACTGGATGAAGATATATATTCACTTATTACTTCAACTAAATATAAAGTAGAATATGATATTGATATAAATTTAAATGAAATTTCAAATGATAATATTGGTAAACTAAATATAAAATTTTCTGAAATTAATGATGAAGATAATTCTTTAATAAATAGTTATGATTTAAAAATAATAGATAAAGAAGTTTACTACGAATTTAATTTAAAAGATAATATATTAATTACATGTATAGCAATTATAATTATTTTGTTATTAGTTATATTATTTAATACACGTAAAAAGAAAAAGAAAAAAAGAGGAAATGAAAAATATTATAAATATATGGGTATATAAAAATATATACCCATATATTTTTAATTAATTTGCTTCTTGCTCAGTAGTAGTACTTGTATCAGTGTCTCCTGTATTTTCTTCAACAACTGACAAATCAAAATCAGATTCAATTAGCTCTCTTGCCTTTTCTGTATCTAATAAGAAGTAAGATAATCCATCTATATATTGTGCTGTACCTGGTGCAGTCATAGAAACTATATTTGAAGTATCTATCTTAGAAGCATCGCTTACATATTTTAAAGCTTCCCTTACTGTAACATTTGTCTCTGTATTTTGTTGTGCTATATTAATTAGTTCTGGAATTTTGGGAAGATTACTTGGTTGAAGAACAGTATTTATAAATGCTTTTATAAACTCTTGTTGTACTTCTGTTCTATCTAAATCACCCATAGGATATCCAACAGTCATATCATTATTATGTCTAAATCTAACATAACCTTCTGCATTTTTTCCATCAAGTACTTGTTTACCTGGCTTTATATCTATATGTAGATTTTGAGTAGGATCATCATATTTCATCCTCATTTTTACATCAACTTCAACCCCACCAATAGCATCAACCATACTAATTAACATATCAGCTCTAAATACTAAATAATAGTCAATTTTTACTCCTATTAAATCTTGAATTTGATTAACTAAAGGAATTATGTTTTTACCTCTATATATTGCATTTAGCTTATGTCCAATACAATATTCATTTGTAACATATGTATCTCTTGGTATAGACATCATAGCTATTTTACCAGATTCAACATTGTATTTTACATATATCATAGTATCAGTTAGATTCTCATTAACTCCACACACTAACGCATTTATCTCTGTTTTTTTACCTTTTGAAGTAACAGGAGTACCATCTGCACTTACTACTTCTTCTTCACCTATGCTATAATTAAAAGCATATAATGCACCCCATGAAACTATACCTAATATACTAAGTACTACAAAAATTCTTCTAAAAATTTTAGCTATGCTCTTTTTCTTCTTTGTTTTTTTCATTTTTTCCTCGCTTTCAAGCTATTATAGCTTTATAGTAGTTTGTAATATATTTAATAATATATTATTTTCATATAATAATTTTGTTAAATAACTTTGATTAATTAAATTAGTAATAAAATCAATAGCTACAACTGAAGAAATCAACTGTATTGCTGCAAGTAAAATCCATAGTTTTAATAATGTTGCAACCAAATTAATAGCCATACCACCAAATTTATTAACAGAATGAAGTATTGGCAAATCAAATACTATATTTAATATCATCTGTAAAATATAACATATAATTCTAACCAATATAAATATACCAATAAAAGTAATACCTTTTAATATAAACATTGTAATGTTTTTAGAAGCTTCTTTAACAGTATCTTCTGAGTTTGTTGCATCTTGTATTACTTTACTAAAGAAATCATTTTCTTTTTTTGTGTTATCTTCAGAATCTACATTTTCATTATTTTCAGAACTTAAAGTATCATTAACGAACTCTGTAACTTTACTTTCAATTGATGTTCCAACTGGTGTAGAATATAAATATTCTGAAACAGGCCCTTGAAGTACAAATGCAAGTATTATTGATAAAATTAAAGATGCTACTCCAATTAAAATTCCAACAAGGCCTTTCTTGTAACCAAAGAACACCCCCAATGCTATTAAAGCAATTAAAATTATATCTATAATCATATATTTCCCCCCTATATATTCATTATATATATCTTATTTGTATATATTAAAGCTATCGATTTTTCATTATTAAATACAATGATGTCTTTTGGAGTAGTATCTAAAGATTGTTTTTTTACTTCTACGCCCCATTTATTTATTACCTTTATTTCGTTTTGATAAACAAAATATGTTAATAAGCCGCTACTCACCATGCTTTTAGGTGCTTCAGATTCCTCAATTTGACTTATAACGTTATTAGAATAATCACAAGTAGTTATTGAATATAAATTACCATCTTCCAACTTTTTATCAACAGATATATAATAATTATCATAAGTTGATATATACATTAATTGAGTTGAGTTAAATGACTTTATTTCTGTTATAGCGTTTGTATTTAAATTTAATTTTACTAATTTATTATCTAGTAATATTATAATATCTTGACCTGATATAGTCAAGTTATATATAAAGTTATTATCAAATTTAGCGATTTGAGTTGACTGATTTTCAGAATTTTTAAAATCAAAAATAGATAAAATGCATCCTATTTTAAATGATGTGGAACTAGCTTGAGCTACCAATAATTTGTTCCCTTTTTCCATTATTTTAACATCAATTATTGCATCACTTTCTAAATATGCATTATGTAGATTTTTTCCGCTTTTGTCATACAATCCAATAACTTTTTTATATAAACTAGTAGAATACTCAACTGCCATATTACCATATTCATCTAAATATATATGTTGAATAGTACCTTCTATTTTTTTATTTAATATTTCTTTTTTATTTTCAAACAAATAAAATGTTCCATTTATATTATTAGATATTACCATATATTTACCAAAAATGTATATATTAGGTGTAAATACTTGATCCAACTTATATGTCCATGTGATATTTCCATTTTTATTATATGTCGTAACTTGCTGATTAGAATATACAAGCAGCTCTTCATTATACATTTTATAAATATCGCTATCTGCAGTAATTATATCTATCTTTACATTTTCAATATTTGAATCAGTTATACTTATACCAAAAATAGGGCCATATTCAAAAAATAAATATGCTAAAATAACAATAAATACGATTACAAAAAATAAAATCATTCTTTTAAAAAAGATTCTTTTATTTTCTTTTTCATATTGATCTTCTATAATCTCTTGCCTTACTTCTAATTGTGTTTTTCCAATTCTTTTCTCCCTTATAGACTCTACTTTTTTATTATGCTTGTTAACTATTTTTAATCCATCCGATAATGAATCTTCTTTTTCTTTTACCTTTGTTTCTTTTTCTTTTCCTATTAGTTCTTTATTTATTGCACTACGAATTCTTTTATTACCAGTATTTAAACTTACTTTTATATTATTACCTTTTCTCATAAGTTATCACCTAAATCCTTTTCCCATTCTTTAGGATTAAAATATTTCTTTCCAAGTAATTTATCTGGTAAATATTGTTGTTCAACCTTAGAATTTTCATAATCATGTGGATATTTATACCCTTCACCATAACCAAACTCTTCCATACCGCTTTTTGCAGCATTTCTAATATGCATAGGAACTTGTCCAATATCAATATTCCTTACATCTTCCATTGCCTGATTAATTCCTAGGTAAGATGTATTTGATTTAGGGCTTAATGCCACAGTAAGTGCAGCTTGCGCAAGTGGAATTCTTGCCTCTGGCATACCAACTTGATGTACAGCTTGCATAGCAGAAACTGCAACTACTAAAGCATTATTATTAGCAAGTCCTACATCTTCTGATGCTTGAATTACAATACGTCTTGCAATAAACATTGGATCTTCTCCACCTTCTAACATTCTAGCAAGATAATGTAGTGTAGCATCAGGGTCAGAACCTCTCATTGACTTTATAAAGGCTGAAATAACATCATAATGAGAATCATCCGTCTTATCATATATACTCTTTTTTTGTTGTATACAATCTCTTATTACATCTTTTGTTATTTCGATTTTACCATTACTTGATATATTTGTAGTAAGTACAGCAAGTTCTAATGCATTAAGAACAGATCTAACATCTCCATTAGAGTTAGTCGCTAAAAATTCTAACACTCCATCTTCTATTTCCAAATTATAATTTCCAAGCCCATTTTCTTTATCATTTATACAATTTTTTAATATATTTACAATATCCTTATCTTCTAGTTCTTTAAATTTAAAAACCGTTGAACGAGATATAAGTGCTTTATTAACAGAAAAATAAGGATTTTCTGTAGTAGCACCAATTAATATTACTGTACCTTTTTCTACATGCGGAAGTAAAGCATCTTGCTGTAATTTGTTAAATCTATGTATCTCATCAATAAATAATATAACTTTTCCTGTTGGATTTTCAAAAATATTTTGTGCCTTTTCAACCACAGCCTTAATATCAGCAACTCCTGCAGTTGTTGCATTTAAAGTAACAAACTTATTCTTAGTGGTATTTGCAATTATTCTTGCAAGTGAAGTCTTTCCACATCCAGGAGGACCCCAAAAAATAGCAGAAGTCAATTTATCAGCCTTTATTAAACGATTTAATAATTTACCTTCACCAACAATATCTTCTTGGCCAAAAAAATCTTTTAATTCTTTTGGCTTCATTCTATATGCTAATGGTTCCATATTCTCCCCTTCTTAAACCTAAAATATATTAAGATTCCTTAAATACTCTTACTATATTTTCTTTTGTTATACCATATAATTCATATAACTTATCAGCCTTACCTGATTTTCCAAATTTATCTTGTACTCCTATTTTAACAAGTTTTTTAGGGTATTTTTCGCAAAGTACATTTGAAACTACACTACCAATACCTCCAATAACGTTATGATCTTCGACAGATACTAAAATTTTGGTTTCGCTAGCACATTTTACAATTGTTTCAACATCTACTGGTTTTATACTATATAAATCTACTACCCTTACGTCAATACCAAATGATTTTAATATTAATTTTGCATCTAATGCAATACTAACAGTGGCTCCTGTTGCAAATATAGTTCCATCCACTCCATTACCAAAAGTGTTAGAACCACCAAGTCTAAAATTATCATTTAAACTATATACATCTGGTACTTCATTTCTTCCAAGCCTTATATATTTTGGTCCTTCAAGCATTAAACATTCATTTAATATTTTTTTAGTTGCAATATCATCTGCTGGTGAAAATATCTTCATATCTGGTATTACATTCATAAGTGCAATATCTTCAATACATTGATGTGTTGCTCCATCTTCACCTACACCAAGCCCAGAATGTGTAGCACATATATTTATATCCACATGTGAATATGCTGCAGTATTTCTTACTTGTTCATAGGCTCTACCAGCTGCAAACATAGCAAAAGAAGAAGCAAATACTTTTTTACCCGAAAGTGCCATTCCACATGCTGTCCCTATCATATCTTGCTCAGATATTCCCATATCGAAATGTCTATTTGGAAATTTATTTTTAAAATCTATTGTACAAGTTGCTTTTGCAAGATCTGCATCAAATACTACTATATTTTTATTCTTACTTCCAGTTTCAACTAAAAATTCACCATACGCTTTCCTTGTTGATTTCATTAATACCTCTCCTTATCTTTGGTCTTGAGTTAAATCATATTTTCCATTATGACGAGCATCTTCATTTTCTAACATTGCTTGATAGCCAGAATGGTTGTGAGCGTTATTTACTAACCCTTTCAATTCTTTTTGTAATCCTTGCTCTTTTAATTTCTTATCATTTTTTAATTTTCTAATATATCTTATTTTAAAATCTTCATCATACTTTCTTTCTGGACTGCCATCACTTCTGTAATTTAAAATACCTATATAGTTGCTTCCATCCTGTTCTCTACTTATCCTATCAATATCATCATATCTAAAAAAACCTTTTACCCAACGAATTTCTCCTTCTTGGCTCAATTTCTCATAATATTTAGCTGTATCTTCTATCTGCTCTCCATTTTCATTTTTAGTATAATGTGGTTCTAATAATACAGTTCTATTTTTTCTAATTAGTAATGTGTCCTCTTTATTATCTTGTGCATAATCATAACCAACATTTGCTCTTATCAACTCTTTCCCCTCTATATTTACTAAATCAAAAAATGATACTTCAGCTGATACAATTCCATTATTATGTGAGGGATTATAACTTAAAGAAATACTTTTTTTATTTAATTTATTGTTATCTACTACATCTTTTCTTTTTTTACTGCCAAAAAAATTATTAAAAAGCCCCATAACTAATTCCCCCATTATTTTAATTCGTTAAGTGCAATTTGTAGCTCTTCATCATTTAAAGCCTTACCATGCCATTCAACTTTATTTTCCATAAAAGAAATTCCTTTTCCTTTTACAGTATCTGCAATTATGACATTTGGTCTATCATTTAGATAATCCTTAGCATTTTTTACAGCATTTATAATCTCATTTATATTATTTCCATTAATTTTTTGCACATTTAATCCAAAAGCTTCAAATTTTTTATCTAAATTATCCACACTTTTAACGTCTTTTGTTGTACCATCTATTTGTAATCCATTATGATCTACAAATATTATTAAATTATTTAAGTTATATTTATTAGATGACATTAGTGCTTCCCAAATTTGTCCTTCTTCTAATTCACCATCACCAAGCAAGCAATATACATATCCTTCTTTATTATCTAATTTCTTTGAAAGTGCCATTCCATTTGCAACAGAAAGCCCTTGTCCTAAAGAACCACTTGATACATCTACTCCAGGTATTTTGTTTGAAGGATGTCCTTCTAAATAGCTATCATATTTTCTAAATGTAAGTAAATCATCTTTAGGAATAAAGCCACATTCAGATAATACAGCATAATATACAGCTGAAGCATGCCCTTTTGAAAGAATAAATTTATCTATTCTTTTTCCATCTTCATCCAAAGTTATATTCATTATATTTTTATACAATGAGACTAAAATTTCTACACATGATAGACTTCCACCTGGATGACCAGATTTAGCATAATATATCATCTTAACTATATTTTTTCTAACATTTTTACATATATTTTCAAGATACTTTATATTATTTTCTTGTTCCATATACTCCCCCTAATCAATACTTTTAAAACCTTTACCAATTGCTTCATTTGCATTTGTTATATACATCATAGCCCTATTATCATTATCACGAATTGTTTGTTTTAATGATGCTATCTGATTTCTTGTTATCACACAAGTTATAGTAGTATTTTCTTCACCAGAATGTGCTCCTATACTATTGGTAATTGTTGCACCTCTACCAAGTTCACTAAGTATAGACTCAACTATTTGATCTCCTTTTTTAGTTATAATCGTTGCAACTTTTGTATTATATATTCCATCAAATATAACGTCTATAACCTTTGTAGAAATAAATAGAGCAATTATTGAATAAAGTCCTAAATTAATATCTTTAAAGCAAATTATAACTCCAGATATTATAACTATTTCAATTCCCATTAATACTTTAGATAGACTTTGTATTTTAGTTAATTTATATATGATATTAGCAAGTAAATCAGAGCCACCAGAACTTGCCCCTGCTTTAAATGTAAGAGAAAGTCCAATACCTGAAATTATACCACCAAATATACAAGACATTAATAAATCAATTTGAGTTGTTTGTATAACTTGGTCATATTTAAACAGCTCTAAAAATACTGATAAAAGTACTGTTGAAAATATTGTTTTAATAACAAACTTCTTTCCTAATTTAACTATAGCTATAACAAAAAGAGGTAAATTTATTGCAAGAATTGTTATACCCATTGGTATATTGGATAAATAATATAGAATTGTAGCAATACCACTTGCACCACCAGTAGTCATCTTATGTGGCAATAAAAACATATTTATACTTAAACTTATAAGATACGCTCCCAAAACTATTAATATAAAATTCTTAGTAAAATCTAATATCTTTCTTGCCCTTATTAATCTCTTTTTTTCATTAATACTTTGTCTTACATTACTTTTCATATATAACCACCTATACTATATCTGTTCTCTTAATATATCTAAATACCTTTCATCAGATTCATATTTTTTAAAATCTGTTTTATTTAAAGTTTCTATTTTGTCATCTATATCCTCACCATCTTTTAGATATAACAAAAATCCTTCTTCTTGTAAAGCTTTACAAATCTCGAGTTGATGATCATTTATATGTTCACCATACTTTTCTAACCTTGGTATAACTAATACTTTTTTTCCAATATTTAAAGCTTTAAAAATCGTTCCAACACCACCATGGCATATTAAAAACTCACACTTTTCAATTAATTTTTCAAATTCTTCATCATTAACAAAAGAAATCATTTTTATTCTTTTACTCTCATATTTAGTATAACCAGATTGAGCAATTAATTCCGTATTTTTTAGTTTATTTGAATTTTCAACTAACTTAAATAATCTATCAAATTGTTGTTTTTGTGTTCCAACAGAAAGTAATACCACTACATTAACCTCCCAATATATTCAGCCTTTTCATATTTATTTGCTAGTGTTTCCCACTGAACATAAAATTTATCTGCAAATTTATATACATTTCTTCCAGTTACAGATAAAGAATCAATCTTTGCAAGAGATTCAATATATATAATTTTTTTGCCAAACAATTTACCTATAAAGCACATTATTCCGCCAACTTGTGCCCCTGTAGTAATAATTGTTTCAGGTTTATAACTTACAATTATACTTATACATTTAAACACGTTATATATTATAGCCCATATATACTTTAACTTATTTTTATTAGGTCCATACTTTAAAAATTGCATATTATATTTATCTTTATAATCATAAGTAATATCAGTTTTTTCTGTAACTAAAATATAATCATACTCATTAAATAATTTTTCTAGTCTTAAAATTTCAGAAAAATGTCCCCCTGAACTTGAGACAAAAATAACTTTTTTCACTATTCTTCTCCTTTTAGTTTAATTTTTAAGTTGTATTTTTTATATTTATTAATTAAATACTCTTTATTAACCTTTTTGGGTCCAACTACTATAGAAGCATATCTTAACGGTACATGTATAATAATTTCATTAATCATATCTTCTTTTAATTTATTTTTTATATTTTCTTCTATAACATTACATACTACCTTTGCCATAACATATTCAGCAAAGTTATCACATACAGGGCCAACAAGTCCTAAATTATTTGATGTTATTTCGTCAGTAGATTGCAAACCAATCCTTATAATTCTTACATTGCTTCTTTTACATTCTCTTAATACTACATATGTTCTACTAATTGCCTCTTCTAAAGTAAGAGGAACATATTTACCTAATGCATACATATCATATAACTCACTAGGATTTATAACATATACAGGATATATTCTTAATTCATCTGGTTTTAATTTTAACAAAGATTTTATAGTTTCTATTTCCTTAATTTCATTACTACCTGGTAATCCTATCATCATTTGGTGTCCAAGTTTAAATCCATAATATCTTATTAATAAAGATGCCCTTATAACTGATATATTATCATGGCCTCTTTTTGATAGCCTTAAAACCTCATTGTCCATTGACTGAACACCTAACTCTATATTTCTCACATTATATTTTTTCAAAACCTTTAAAATAGTAGGTGATATGTAGTCAGGTCTTGTAGAAATTCTAATACTATCAACTTTTCCACTTTTTATATATTTATTTGCAATTTTTAAATATTCTATTTGTGAATTTATATCTATCCCAGTAAAACTGCCACCAAAAAAAGCTATTTGAATTTTTTTATTACCATCAAAATACTCTAAATATTTAGATATAATATTATCTACTTCTTTAACAGTAACGTTCTTTTGCATTCCACTTATTTTTCTTTGATTACAAAAAACACATTCATTTGGACAACCTCTATGAGGTATAAATATTGGAATTGTATACTGTTCTTCTTTATTTACAATGTTTTTTAATAAATCTAATATATTTATTTTTACATCAATTCTATTTTCTTCTTTCATATGCATATTTTGCTGCTTGTTGTTCTGCTTGTTTTTTATTTTTACCAACGCCTTCACCTATCTTGTTATTATTAAATAATAAATCTACTTTAAAAGTCTTATCATGTTCTGGTCCACTTTCCTCAACCAAAATATATTCTATCTTTACTGTACCATTTTTTTGCAAAATTTCTTGTAATTTTGTCTTGTAGTCAATATTTGAATTATTTCCACTTAAAGCCATTTTAATTTCTTTATCAAGTAATCTTAAAACTATATTCTGCGTTATTTCAAAACCTGCATCAAGATATATTGCACCTATAACTGCTTCAAAAGCATCAGCAAGTATAGCGTCTTTAAAACGTCCATTACTTGATTTTTCACACTTGCCAAGATATAAATAATTTTGTCCTTCTATTCTTTGCATAGCCTTAGTTAAAGATTTTTCACAAACTATGCTTGCCCTTATTTTTGTCATATCACCTTCTGAAAATTCCGGCTTATGGTTATATAATAAGTCTGAAATTATATGTTCAAGAATAGCATCTCCTAAGAATTCTATTCTTTCATTATATTTTTTCTTTGCCTTAGATACGCCTTCATATGCATAAGATTTATGTGTGAGTGCAGTTTTTAAAAGTGAAATATCATTAAAAATGTATTGTAACTTTGCTTCGAAATTTAATAGTTTTTCCTCTTCCTTCATTAGTTCTCACCTTAAGGTATATTATATACGAAAAGCTATTAAAATTCAACAAAATATAGAAAGAAAAAACCATATAAATTCAATTTGAATTTATATGGTATAAAATTATTTTATTGGTTATTTTTAATATATTCAACAACATCACCTACAGATGTAATTTTTTCAGCTTCTGCTTCTGGTATTTCAAGGTCAAATTCTTCTTCTAGTGCCATAATAAGCTCTACTATATCTAAAGAATCAGCTCCCAAGTCGTCTATAAATGTAGTTTCCATTGTTATTGTATCTAAATCTTCTATTCCTAATTGTTCACCAATTACCTCTTTTACTCTTTCAAAAATAGCTTCCATATTTTTGCACCTCCTTGATAATATCATAATATACATCTATTATCTAATATTTACTCACTATTGTCAATAGTATTACAGTTTTTTTTATTTTTTTTGCACATTTTATTATTTAATTTAAATAATATAATAAATTATTAGAAAAAAAGCCATAATATAATTTAAGGAAGTGATAAAATGAATGTTTCTGATCTTAAAATAACAGAAATACTTGATATGTTATTTAATAAAATAAAAGAAATGTTAAATTTAACTGATCTTACACAAATGGACATAAAAAATATTACAGGTACAATACTAATATCCTTTACTATTGCATCAATTATATTATTTATTTTATGGCTACTTAGAGCCATAGGACTATATAAAATGGCAAAAAACAAAGGAGATAAGTATGCATTTTTAGCATTTATACCATATTTTTGTTTATATACACAGGGAAAAATTGTTGGAAAAACTAATTTATTTGGAATAGATGTAGAACATACTGAATTGGTATTACCATTACTAATCATATCTAGTATGTTACCATTTAGCAAAACTCTTGCATTATTTTTATTATTTATATCATACTTTGCATTATTATATAAGATATATAAACTTAAAATACCTAACTTTGCAATTATATTACTAATTCTAAGTATAATATTACCTATATTACAACCATTTATATTGTTCTTTATACGAAATAAAGAAGATGTCAAATAGACATCTCCTTTATTTTTATTCCCGTATGTAACCATAAATCATATTCAATCCTACTTTGTATTTCTTTATGCCGACATTTTGCATCAATAAAGTCAACCCAATCACAATCTGTTTTTAATGCCTTTATTACTCTCTTATTAGAAAGTAATAATATAATAATGTTAGCTAAATAATATCTTGAACCCGAATAATCATCACATTCTTGATGTTCATAATAATCCTTTGAAGAATCAAGTACATTAAAGTATACATAATCAAGTCTTTCTACAATTTCAATTGCAAAAATGTAATTATTTACTTTTCGAACTTTTTTTAAAAATGCAAAAATCAATATACAAACATAAACAAACATAACACCTAAAAGAACAAGTAAGAAAACAAATAGTTTCATATTTACCTCCTTAGTCAAAAAGGTTTCTATTGATGTTTTTTTAATTATAATACTTTTATTAACTTTTGTCAACTTAAATTTATTCCCATAAATCTTTAGTTAATTCTTCTATATATTTTTTTCTATTATTTGTTGCCTCTTTATCAAATATAATTTTATCTTCTTTAATAATTAAGCAATCTCCTTCCTTTACCCTTAAAGGTAACTCGTCTCTTTTTATTTCTAACTTAGTTTTATTTTCCAGTTCAATTATAGCTTTACTACCTTCAAATCTATCTATTATCCCCTTCATGAATTTTCTCCTTTCTAAAGAAAACTATTTATTAAAAACAATTGAGCTACCATCAGTCTTTGAAACTATATTACCACTTGTATCAGTTCTATAAATAGTAGCCTCTGAAAGTTTAAGTCTTGCTAAAACTTCTTTATGTGGATGACCATATGAATTATCCTTACCAAGAGAAATCACAGCATATTTAGGATTTACGGCTTCCAAAAATTTACTACTAGTAGATGTACTAGAACCATGATGACCTATTTTTATAACATCTGCGCTAATATCTATATTATTATTTAAAATTTCGTCTTCAGATTCTTTTTCTGCATCACCTGTAAATAAATAACTAACATTACCAAAAGTTAGTTTAATAACTATAGAATAGTTATTTAAACTATCATATTTTTCAGAGTTTGGTGCTATAATCTCAAAAGTCGCTTTTCCAAGCTCATACTTCTCACCAACAACTGGAGTAGTTAATTTTTTTCCTTTATTCTTAACAGCTGTAACAAAATTTTCAAATGTCTTAGTAGTAGATGTAACTTTTGGAAATAAAATTTTATCCTCATCAAATTTTTCAATCACTTCATCAAGTCCACCAATGTGATCTTCATGTGGATGTGTACCTACAATATAATCAAGTTTTTCTATACCGCATTCTTTTAAATAGTTTTCTACCGCTTCAGCTGATTCATTAGTACCAGCATCAATTAGCATACTATTTTCTCCTTGTATTATAAGTGTACCATCTCCTTGTCCAACATCAATGAAATGAACTTCTAATATATCTCCTTCTAAAGAAACATTACTTTCATCCACATTAGTATTAGTATTTTGGTGATTATTAGAGTTACTTTTATCTACAATATCTTTACCACCTAATATTATACCAATACAAACTAATGCAACTACAATTATTCCATAAATATTTTTCTTTTTCATATCAACACTCCGTACTATCAATCACATTATACCATAATTATAAATATATATCTATACTTTCTGCCTTATTATATATTTTTAACATCCTAAAAAGATTATATAATATTAAAATATATTAATAGTTTTTCTGTATAATATATGGTATAATAATACTTAGGTGAATCTAAATGGATGAAAATATAACAATATTGCAAAGTAAAAAGAAACTACTTTATTTAATAACATATAATGCTATATTAATAGTAATATCAATTTTGATGATAATATTTTCTAATTTACTACCAGTTAAACTTCTCGTTATATTAGCAAGAATTTTTGCCGGTGTTTTTATTTTTGTATTTGGATATAATATTATATCATTAGTCTTACAATTAAAAAATCCTAAAGAAATATTTAGCATAACAAGTGACGGAATAATAGATAATACAAACTTTGCAATTTTTAATAATATAAAATGGGATGAAATAAAATCAATAGATATTATTAATAAAGAATTTAATACAAAAAATGAAATATATACAAAAAAATTTATTGGTATTGATTTAAATAATATCGATGATATAATTTCAATAAGTGATGATTTTATTAAAGAAAGAATCAATAATAATATAAAAAATTTTGGGAAGCATATAATAATTGATTTAGGAAATGCAGATTGTGATATAGATAAAGTATATAATGTATTAAAAGATAGATTCGAATCTTTTAAATAATACTAAAAGTATAAAAAAAATTTGTTAGTTAATAATATAATTATCTATAATGGGTGGTTAGTATATGAAAAAAATATATTATAATGGTGATTTCATTACCTTAGAGAATAATAATATTGAGGCAATTTTTATAGAAGATGGGATAATAAAAGCTACTGGTAAAAAAGAAGATATCTTAAAAAATAAAGATAATATGACAGAGATAATAGACCTAAAAGGACATACTATGATGCCTTCTTTTATAGATGCACACAGCCATCTTTCCGGTGTTGCTACTAACTTTTTAAAAGTAAATTTAGAAAATTGCTCAAATTTTAAACAAATTCAAGAAAAACTAAAAATATATAAAGAAGATAACAATATAGTTGATGGTAAATGGATTTTAGCTCATGGTTATGATCATAACAATCTAGATGAAAAAGCACATCCAAAAAAAGAAATTATTGATGAAGTTCTACCAAATAATCCTGTAATTTTAGAACATAAATCAGGTCACGTAGGGGTATTTAATAGTAAAGCTTTAAAAGAATTAAATATCTCAAATAATACAATTGCAAAAGATGGAGGTTTTATAGAAAAAATAAACGGAGATTTAACAGGTTACATGGAAGAAAATTCTTTTTTAGAGTACCAAAAGCAAGTCCCTATGCCAAAAATAGAGGAATTGTTAAAAGCATATGAAAAAGCACAATACAAATACTTATCTTATGGTATTACCACAGCACAAGATGGTATGACATATTCTTCTTTAATTCCAATATATGAAAACCTAATTTCAAATGATATATTAAATATAGATTTAGTATCATACATAGAAGTAAAAAATAAAGAAATATTTTTCAATACATTTAAAAATAGCATAAAACAATATTATAAACATTTTAAAATTGGAGGATATAAAATATTTTTAGATGGTTCTCCTCAAGGAAAAACCGCTTGGATGAGAACTCCATATATTGATGATAAAAACTATTTTGGATATGGAACTATGAAAGATAGTGATGTCGAACTTTCAGTAAAAGCTGCTATAGATTCAAATCTACAACTTCTTGCCCACTGCAATGGAGATAAAGCAGCAGAACAATATATAAATAGTATAGAAAAATATAAAAATGATATTAAATCTTTAAGACCAGTTATGATACATGCACAATTACTTGGCATAGACCAAATCGAATATCTTAAAAAATATAATATAATTCCATCTTTTTTTGTATCCCATGTTTTCTACTACGGTGATATACATATAAAAAATTTTGGATATGAAAGAGCAAGTAATATAAGTCCTACAAATAGTACATTAAAAGAAAATGTAATATTTACACTACACCAAGACTCACCTGTAATAGAACCTAATATGTTTGAAACAATATGGATTGCAACATGTAGATTAACTAAAAGTGGTAAGTTACTTGGTAAAGATGAGAGAATTCCAGTTATAGATGCCATAAAGTCAGTAACAATAAATAGTGCTTATCAATATTTTGAAGAAGATAAAAAAGGAAGTATAAAAGAAGGAAAGTTAGCCGATTTAATAATTATTGATAAAAATCCACTAAAAATAAATGTAGATGACATTAGAAATATAAAAATATTAGAAACAATAAAAAATGGAAATACTTTATATAAAAAAATATAGAAAAGCTTTAAAGAAAAACACAATAAGTATTTACTTTTATAATAATTAATGATAAAATATATACAGATAGAGGTAATAATTTATATGAAAATCTACAAGAATTTTGAACGGGAATCGGGAATTGTAACTTGTGTTGAAAGCTCTTTAAATAGAGAATCCTAATGGTTACAACGGGATGCCCACCTTTTAGAAAAGGGTTTTATCATTTATATTACCTTTATCTTTTATATTATAGTTAAAAGGATTTATTTCCTTTTATTTTTTTACATTTTTATATTTAAAACAAAATATTATTCTTCATATTTTATATGCTTCTTTAATTTATTTTGTACTTTTGTCTCTATTCTAGACACATAAGAACGAGATATACCAAGTTCATTAGCTATCTGTTGTTGGGTTTTAGGATTTAATCCATTTAATCCATATCTTAATTCCATTATATATTTCTCTCTTTTTGGTAATTTATTATTTATATAATCTATAACTTGGTCTGCTACCACTTTATTATATATTGTATCAATAGCATCTTTTGTATTAGCATTTAGAGTTTCTAAAAGTTCCATATCGTTTCCGTCTTTATCAGTTCCAATAATTGTATTCATAGATACTTCAGATTTAATCTTTTTAGTAGCTCTTAAATGCATTAATACTTCATTTTCTATACATCTACTAGCATAAGTACTAATCTTAAAATTCTTTTCACTACTAAAACTATTTATAGCTTTTATAAGACCTATAGTACCTATAGAAATTAAATCCTCCATATCTTGTTCATTAGACGAATATTTTTTGGCTATATGTGCAACTAATCTTAAATTATGTTCAATTAACTTATTTTTTGCCTCTTTATCACCTTCTAGATACTTTCTAATATAATATTCTTCTTCAGTCTTAGTAAGGGGTTCTGGAAATAAATTATTATTTGAAATATAACCAAATAATAACAATATATGTGAAAATAAATTACTTAAGATACTTAACATACAATATCTCCTCCTGTTTTCTTAATATACTAGTATGCCAAAACAACATTATTTTGCATGTCATTCTTGTACCAATAAGTAAAAGTGATAAATTTTATTTTCACAAACTTATAATTTATAAATAAACAAAATAAAAGACAACTAAAATAGTTGTCTTTACTTAATAATTAACTTCTTAATTCTATTTAACACTCCTTTTATTCTATCAGAAAAAGAGTTTTTTTCTTCTCTAACAATTAACTGAGTATTAGCCCTTCTACTATTTGAATTTGTATAACTACTAGTACTAAATAGTACCGGTACTTTTTCTACAACTTCTTCTGAGTTTATAGTTCCATTTACTTGCTTTACTATATCTTCTAATTCCTTTTTTAAATCAATTTTTTTAGATTCATTAGGATTATTTTGCTCTTCTGGTCTCACATCTTCTTCTACTATTTCTTCTGATATTTCTATTGTTTCTTCTATAAAATCATCAATATCATTATCTAAATTTAAGTTAATCTCTTCAATATTTTCTGTACTCTCTTCATTTTTTAATTCTTCTAATTCCTTTAGTTCATTTGTTATTTCTTCTACCTCAGAAATAGTATCATCTATTTTTACATCACTTATAACAGAATTAAAGTTTTCTTTATATTCGCCGTTTTTAAGGTCATTTATTTTCTTGTTATTCTCTTTTATTATTATATTTAATAAATCTACTCGTTCAAATAATGAATCTCTATATTTTTTATCTTTTTCATTATCAGAAAAACTTTTAGTTATCTCTAATAACAAACTATAAATTTCCTTTTGCTCTCTTTTTATTTCTTCTTTTATTTCATTTATTTTTTCTAGAACTTTATCATCTAATTTTTCTAAAAAATCCATAATCATACCTCTAATAATTAAATTATATCATATGAGTATTTACTTTTCTATATATTTAATGAAAAATATATAAATTTTAATCATAAACCACCCGTGATAACGGGTGGTTTGCTCTACCCCTATAAGGGGATGTTACCAGCCAATGAGCTCAAGCTCAACTGAAATTATTGCCAGCTGCGCCACTTTTTCTCGCTACCATTGAAATGGTCCTTTTTTCTTTTTGTTTATTTCATTTTTTTCTCCTGTAAATGGGTCTACAAATTCTTTCATTACTATTTGGTCTGTTGCTATATCTTCTTGTAATTGTTTCTTTATATATTCTTCTATTACTTTCTTATTTTTTCCTACTGTATCCACATAATATCCTTCTGCCCAAAATTTTCTATTTCCGTATTTATATTTTAAATTTGCATGTCTATCAAATATCATTAAACTACTTTTTCCTTTTAAATATCCCATAAAACTTGATATACTTATTTTGGGTGGTATGCTTACTAGCATATGTATATGATCTGAACATGCTTCTGCTTCTATTATTTCTACTCCTTTTCTTTCACATAACGTCCTTAATATTTTTCCTATATCATTTTTTATTTTTCCGTATATTATTTGTCTTCTATACTTTGGGGCAAATACTATATGATATTTGCAATTCCACCTTGTATGTGATAAACTATCATTGTCAAATTTTTTTGACATAAAAATCCCTACCTTTCTTTATTTTAATATGGCTGGTAACCTTTATTATTATATCGAAAGCTAGGGATTTTTGCAAACCCACGCCTTTGGCTCTCCTGCACCATAGGCATTGCCTATGGTTTAATCCCAAATAGAAATAGCATGGAAAACTAACCATGCTATTTTTACTATTATTTTAAAAATCCATTTATAATTTCATTTTCAGCTTCTTTTTCACTAAGACCTAACGTCATAAGTTTTACCATCTGCTCCCCTGCTATTTTTCCTATTGCAGCTTCATGAATAAGCCTTGCATCTATATTATTAGCAAGTATTTCTGGAATAGCTTTTACAGTGGCATTATCCATTATAATGGCGTCACATTCTACATGTCCATAACATTTTGTATTACCACTAACTTTAGAAATAAACTCTTGTTTTGATGCATCTTTTGCAACTGATCTCGAAGTTACATGTGTACTTGCATTTTCACCATTTAAAACAACATCAAATTCAGTTTTTGCAAATTGAGCTCCATGTGTCATTATTTTTTCATTAATAACAAGATTAGTGTCCTTAGCAAGATTTCCAAATGTTTGTCTTATCGAATTATCTACACCTTTAATTTGTACAGTTTCCATTTCTAGTGAGCTACCATCTTTTAAATCAATTATAGTTTGAGGATTTAATATTCTTTTTCCAGTTCCTTCACCTTGCCCATAATGTTTTTCAATATACTTAACTTTTGCTCCTTCCTCTAAGAAAAATCTATGTATACCATCATGTTCAGAAGTTTCACAAGAATCATTGTGAATACCACAACCAGCAATTATAGTTACTTCAGCATTTTTACCTATATAAAAGTCGTTATATACAATATCTGTAAGACCTCCTTTAGTTAGTATAACTGGTATATGTATAGTTTCATTCTTTGTACCTTCTTTTACAATTATATCAATTCCTTGCTTATCTGTTTTTGATACAATATTAACATTTTCTGTAGTATGCCTCTTAATTCCACTTCCATTTTCACGTATATTAAAAGCTCCAGATGGGAAGTCATCAATATCAGATATCTTTTTTAGAATAAATTTTTCTATATTATTTAATTTTTTATCCATTGATATCCTCCTTTAAAAATTTACAAGTTTTAGTATTATTTAATAATTTTGGTAAAACTTCATCTCTTGTTCCACTTTCTTTTATTTTTCCATTTGATATTAAAATAATATTATCAGCAATATTTAATATTCTTTCTTGGTGTGAAATAATCATTATAGAGCCAGATATCTCATCTTTCATATCAGAAAATACATCTATTAAATTACTAAAGCTCCATAAATCAATACCTGCCTCTGGTTCATCAAAGATTGTAAGCCCTGATTTTCTAGCTACAACTGTTGCAATTTCAATTCTTTTTAATTCACCGCCTGAAAGTGAAGCATTTACCTCTCTTTTCATATAATCTCTTGGACATAGTCCTACTGCTGAAAGATATTTACAAGCTTCTGAAAACTTTACCTTTTTTCCAAGTGATAAATTAATTAAATCATAAACAGTTATTCCTTTAAATTTTACAGGTTGTTGAAATGCAAAACCAATACCCTTATTTGCTCTTTCTGTTATACTAAGATTAGTTATATCTTCTCCATTTAATAAAACCAAACCAGAGTCTGGCTTTTCAATTCCCATTATTATTTTAGCAAGAGTAGATTTTCCACCACCATTTGGACCTGTAATTACTATAAATTTATTATCATCAATAGCAAAGCTAATATTATCTAATATTTGTTTACCATCTCTATTAAAACATATATTTTTTAATTCTAACATTTTAAGTTCCTTTCTTTTTTATATCCTTTATTATTATAACACGGCAAAAAATGTTTTGCAAGTCTAACTTTTTATTTCTATCATTTTCTACAAAATTATAATATATTTTATTACAATGTTACTTGATTTTGTTTACATAATGTGATATAATTTATTAATCTTAATCCATATGAATAAGAAAATTTTTATTCAAAGTAAGGAGTATGCATCATGAAATTTAATGTTACATCTAATGGTCTTATATTTTTTAAAAAGAAGGATGGGATAACTATAGAGCAAAACTTTCCATTAAAAGAAATATCCGAAGATGAAATTATTGAGCATCGGTTATCCGATGTTCCTGGATTTATTCTAAAAAAAGGCGATAAACTCTATTATAGCGAAATTCCAAATAATTCAAGACTTTCAAATAATGAAATTACAGAAATTCACCTTTGTAGTTCACTTTCAAAGACATGTAAACATCTATCTGCAGCACTTGAATGTGATGGCGGATGTCAAAAAGTAAGAGACATATCAATTGATTCATATCCAAAAGAGCGACTCGATTATTTTTCTAAATTAATATCTGCAAAACGTATCGAGAAATACCCTTTTGTAACATATGGATATGAGACATTTAACACTGTACATAATTGTTTAGTTGTTATGGAATGCAAAAATCATGAAAAATAAATAATGTAACAAAATTAAAAAGGTAGTATTTATAACAAGTACTACCTTTTTAATTTTATATCTCTTGACAAATAATATACACAAATATATACTTATAACGAGGTGTAAAATGTTAAAAGCTGCAATTCCATATTCATTAGAAAGTATAGAAAATATAAACTACATATTAGAAGATACAGATATAATACAAAATTCAAGTGTTACTTATCAAGATATATTAAATATATACTCTGAAGAACTAGAAATAAAGCAATCACTTTTTAAAAATGTATGCTTTAAAAATTGTAAAATGGAGAAAATATATCTTAATAATTGTATCTTTGAAAATTGTGATTTATCCAATATAGATATGTCAAAAGCTACTTTAAAAAGAGTATCTTTTTTAAATTGTAAATTAGTAGGTACAATTTTTGAAAGTAGTTATTTTGAAAATGTATATATAAAGGATTCTAATTTATCTAACATATACTTAGATTATTCAACAATATCACAAAGTGAATTTTATAATTGTATGTTAAATTCTTCTTCAATTACTAATGTTCATTTTAAAGATATAGCATTAAATGAATGTAATTTGAATCTTTGCAACTTATCAAATACAAGTCTAAATAAAATAGATTTATCTACTTGTATAATTGATGGAATAACTATATATGAAAAGGATCTAAAAGGCGTAATTTTAACACAGTTACAAGCTTTAGAATTTTTAAAAATATTAGGTATTAAAATTAAAAAGTAGCTATAAAAACTTATAGCCACTTTATTTAATTTAAATTTAGTGTATCTTTTATAACTTCAGAAGCAATAATTAAACCAGCAACAGAAGGAACAAAAGAAATACTACCTAAAGCATTACTATTTGAATTATTTTTTATAGGTTTCTCTACTGAAAAAATAACTTTTTGCTTATTTATTCCAAGCTCTTTTAATTTTTTTCTTATTATCCTTGCAAGAGGACATGTATTAGTTTTATATATATCAGAAACTCGTATATCAAGAGGATTTATTTTATTCCCCATTCCCATACATGATATACATTTTATATTTTTATTATTACATTTAGATATTATTGCAATTTTAGCCTCAATGTTATCAACACAATCAACAACATAATCTATATTATCATCAATACTTATAATTTCATCTATATTATCACTAGTTATATTGATACAAATTGTTTTTACTTTAGCTTTGGGATTAATGTCTAAAATACGTTCTTTTGCAACATCAACCTTATACTTGCCAATAGTACTTTGTAATGCAATTATTTGTCTATTTATATTTGTGGCATCAACAACATCTTTATCAATAATTGTAAGATTACCTACTCCAATTCTAGCTAAAGCTTCAAGAACAAAAGAACCCACACCACCAATTCCACAAATAACTATATGCATATCTTTAATTTTTTCTATATTTTCTTTACCTATTATAATCTGAGTTCTTTGATAAAAGTCATCATTCATTTACTTCACCACTATATATTGTATCTATTATTATATCTATATTGATACTCATATCTATAATTATTAGGTCTGTTTGTTATATTTTCTTTTAAAAAGAATATATTAAGACAAATGCCTAATAAAATTCCTGCTACTATAGAAAGGACATAACCAATTATTGCACATATCCCAATCGCATTTGCTCTTCTTGGTGTTTCTTTTCTATATACCAAAAACAAAATTAAACCAACTATAGGTACAAAAAATGATAATATATTAAAACCAATACTTATTTTGTCCTTTTTTAATTCATTAGTTGTTTGACTTGGAGTACTAGCATTAGTTACATCTTGAGCCTTATTACCTTCATTTACCTCTTGACTTTTATTACTTTCATCTACATCAACTTTTTTATCCATCTTTATTGGTTCTATCTTTGCTCCACAACCAGTACAATATTTATTACCATCTTCAACTTTTTTCCCACATTCTCTACAAAACATATATACTACCTCCTTTATTTTTTTCTTCTTATTATTATCCCTTTATATAGATTATCATATGGGATATATATCTTAACTAATTGCCCTTTAATTCCTGGATTTATTGTATCAATTGGTTCATCATTTTTTTCATCATATAATTTTTCTATAGTAAATTCATTTAAATTAATATTATCAGGATATAATACCTGTAATTTATCCCCAATACTTAATTTATTCTTTATCTCTACTATATATATATTATTTCCAAGCTTTTCATATTTTCGAACAACTTTAGCTCCATATTCATATTCTAAATTATCATTCTTACCATCTAAATCATGAATATCTTGATTCTTGTCATTAGAAAAATAAAATTCAGATAAACCTCTAGTTTTTACTTTTAATAACTCATCATAGTATTTTTTTGCACTAAATTCATTTTCTTTTCCTTTTTCTTTTAAAGTTATATATTCATCTATTGCTTGTCTATATACTCTTACTACAGTTGCAAGATAATAATCTGTTTTTAATCTTCCTTCTATCTTTAAACTATCAACGCCCATATCTATAATTGCAGGTATTTGATTAATAAGGCACATATCTTTAGATGAAAATAAGTATGTTCCTTTTTCGTCAAAATCAACATTTATAACACTATCTGGATTATTTACTTCGCTTGCAGTTATATTATATTGCCATCTACAGCTTTGAGCACAATCTCCTAAATTAGCACATCTATTTGCTAAATACTTACTTAAATAACATCTTCCAGAATATGCAAAACATATTGCCCCATGTATGAACATTTCAATTTCCAAATCCTTAGGTTTATTTTTCATTATATATTCTATTTTTTCCTTACTTAATTCTCTTGCAAGTATTATTCTTTTAGCACCATATTTATACCAGAAGTTAGCAGAATGTAAACTAACAGTATTAGCTTGTGTACTAATATGTATTTGCATATCTGGTGCAATTTCTTTTATCTTTTCTATTACACCAACATCACTTGCAATTATAGCATCAGCCCCGATATCTTTTAATCTTTTTACTTCAGATTCAATATCTTCATAATTTTCATCATGAGCATATATATTTAAAGCTACATATACTTTCTTTCCAATACTATGTGCATATTCAATAGTTTCTGATAAAGTATCAATATTAAGTTCTGCTCTAGATCTAAGTGATAATTTTGCTGTTCCAGCATAAACGGCATCTGCTCCATACATAAATGCAATTTTAGCTTTTTCAATACTTCCTGCAGGCGCTAATAATTCAGGTTTTTTCATTTATTTTCTCTCCTTATTCATATTGTGAAAATATACTTCCAATTTTCACTATTCTTTCTTCATTTAATTTGTTATAATTAAATATTTTATACCCTAATCCAATATATTCTTTTGTACCGCCATCTTCATACACTGCTTTTGTTACACAAAATAATGGTTCCATATTATCAACTACTCTATTAAAATCTATTAACATCATTAATAATATAAGTATAATAATTATTGGTAATATAATTAGTAAACGTATTGTTGTTTGTTTACTCATATTTTTCCTCCTATATACCTTACTATTTTCTATATTTCTATAGTTTCGCCTATATCTAAAAATTTATATTCCATGTCCTCTGCTTCAATCCTATTTTTTAATTTTTCTAAATCAACTTGCATTTCTGGACTTGGATGTTCAAGATGTATTGGTATAACAAGTTTTGCATTAGTAGCTTTTGCAAATAAGCTGCCATCATATATTCCCATTGTAAGTCCATTTCCATTAAATGGCATACATATCACATCACAAGTATAACCATTTTTAAAACATATAGTATCACTTGTTATATAAACACTTTTCCCTTCAGCATTTATAATATATCCCACATTTTCTCTTACTTCCAATTTATTTTTCATAAATGGTAAATAACCATGTTCAGCTCTAACAACTCCAATAGTAATTTTTCCAATATCTATTATTTGTCCTTGTTTTATTATTTCTGCACCATATAAAGGCTGATTTTCTAAAGTCTCAAAAGTAACATATAATTTAGCATTATCACGCATAACAATTTTATTTATAACATCAGCCAAGCAATGGTCATCATGCTTATGTGTTATTAAAATACAGTCTATATTTGTCCAATACTTTTGATACATATCATCACTATATGATATATTTCCTGGATCAACTAAAATTCTTTTTCCTTTACTTTCTATTAAAAGACAAGATTGATGATATTTTGTTATTTTCAAACCAATCACTCCTTAATTTATACTTTATTAAATTTTTCTAATATATAATAAACTGCATCTGACATCTTCATTCCAAGCCAACTACAAAAAGATATATATATATTTATTATACAATCTGCTGGAACAAACATTATAATAATAGCTGCTATAACAATAAAAGGGCCAAATGGTATATAGCCGTCATTTTCTTTCCTCTTAACTAATAATACTATTCCTCCTACTATAGCACCAAAGAAAAATGAGACTAAAGTTATTACTAATATATTTTTTATTCCAAAAAGTAATCCAAGAGCTGCCATTAGTTTAACATCTCCAAAGCCCATTCCCTCTTTTTTAAATATTAATAAAGAAAGCATTCCAAGACCCCAAAAAATGAATCCACCTATTACAGCACCTAATAAAAAGTTCCACCAATTATTTATATTTATTATTAAATTTATAATTGCTACTAGTACTATCAAAACATGTACTTCATCGGGGATAAGTTGTATCTTTACATCTATAGAAAACGCAAGAGCAAGAGCAGGACAAATAAACATATACAAGTATGAAGTTACATTATTCCCTAAAAAATAAATAAATAAATTAAATAATATAAGAAAAATTAAAGTAAAAATTATATCTACTTTAAAACCAGTTTTTAATGTTTTAAAGAATTCTTTGTAAGTTATTTCTTCTGCAACTACAGGGGGCATTTTTTTGTTTAAATGACCAACAATCTGACCAAATAATATAGCTAAAATACTTGCTATAACATATGAAACATATTCCATTGCTATTTAGCTCCTTTTTTATTCATTCTTTTTAGTATGACTTTTTCTATAGGTCTTTTAAACTTTGTATGCATTCTTTCACTTGCATTAATTGGTCTTACTAAAATAGTTTTTACTCCAAATCTATTTCCTCCCCAAATGTCAGTAAATACTTGATCACCAATCATTAAAATATTTTCTTTTTGTATATTCTCATTTTTTTGTATAGTTAAAAAACCTTTTAAAAATGGTTTTCCAGCATTATAATAATACTTCATACCAAGTTCGCTAGCTATCCTTCTTACTTGCTTACCAAAAATTGAATTACTAAGAATGTATAATTTAATACCATTTCTATTCATTCTTTCAGCCCACTCTTTTATTTCTTTGCTATATTCACGTTTATTAAAATCTATTATTGTATTATCCATATCAATCATTATAAGTTTTATATTATCTTTTTCAATTAATGAGTATGGTATATTTTCTACTTTATCATATCTATAAGTAGGATAAAAGTTCTTAAAAAGCTTTCTAAAAAAGCCAATTTTTTTATCTTTATTTTCCTTTGCCAATGACTATCATCCACCTCTCTACATATGTAGATATTATAACATAAATTTGTTAAAAAATAAATATATTTTGGTATTTTTTGATATATACTTTAAATAGTGTAAAAAATATGATATACTATATATAATTTTTAGTATTACAAGGAGGATAGTTTGAAAGAAATAAATATAAAAATAAAGCCAAAATAATAGAAAAAGTGCATAATTCCCCCTTACCCCCAAAG
>CALXJG010000001.1 GCA_944388565.1 uncultured Clostridia bacterium | reverse complement strand
TTAATTCCTTTTCCTTGTAAATTTAATAATTTTATGATATTATTATTTTGCAATTAAATCATCCTTTCTGTGATTGTCTAACAACAATATTTTATAGCAAGAATGGTTTAATTGCAATTTTTTTTGCTAAAAAATATTCGTTGTTGTGTATTCACACCCCAACGAATATTTTACAACCGTAATTTAAAACTTATATAATTAATTTGTGCTTCTATTTATATATTTTCACATATATTTTTATTTTTTGAAAATCTTTTTACAATATTTTTCTTTAGGAGAATAATTAAGTTTATTCCACATATTGCAACTATGTTTACAAAAATATATTTATAGTTAAATAAAATACCTTGTAGTATATAGTTAATTAAACTTTGTCCCGCTGACATCATAGGAAACATATAAAAACAAACTATATCTATAATTATACTCCATATTAGAATAGAAAATATTGACATAATCGTATTTACTTTTTTATTGCTTATTAGATTAATGCTTATAGTAACTGTAAGTAACACTATAGCATTAATTAAAGGAAAAGCTAGCCCTAAAGAAAAATCATAATTTATTAACATATACAAAATCCAGGCAGTAAGAAAAAGAATTGAAATCTTTCTGTCTTTGTTATATGAACCACCTAGCATAAACAATGAATTTATCATTTTTAACACTCCTTTTTTATGTATTCTAATATTCAAATTTTTCAATTTTAAATGAATAAGTTGCATCATCTACTATTTCACAATTTGATATTCCTATACTTGCATATTCATTATTAATATAATATGACCAATAATAACCGTCTCCTTCATTAATATCTAAAATTGAAGTAATATATTTGCCATACTCACTATCTTGCATCTGAATATTTAAATTATCCATTTTTTCTAAAGCTTTTGCTAAATATGTTTCATCAGTACTAACTTTTTCATTATATATTTCTTTATTTTCTTTATCATATACATTAATAATTATTTGTTTTGATGTGCTTAAACTTGTATCAAATAAAGAATCTTTATTTAGTATAACAAAAACAGCACCTAATATAATTACTAGTAATAATACAATAGAAATAATTATTACGCTCTTTTTCTTCATTTTATTACAACTCCTTTTTAATAAATATAACTTAATATATTATATCAATTTTTTATTTTTTTTTCAATATTATGCAAATATTTTTATTTTAGGAAACAAAAGGCGACTTAAGTAAATTACTTAAATCGTCTTTTATATTTAATATAACAATCTATACATATTATATGAAGTTATTACCTTATTTAAATATTTTGATGTTTCTTTAAAAGGTAAATTTACATTTTTATATGTATCTAAATCTTTTGATATAATTCCTTGCTCAATCCACTTATCTACATTTCCAAGACCAGCATTATATGCACATATTGCAATATAATAGTTACCTTCATATTTTTCTATTAAATAGCTCATATATTTACAGCCAAGTTTTATATTTGTCTCAGGATCATACAAATCATTATTATCAACTTCTATATTCAATCTATCTTTTATATCATCAGCAGTAGAATCTACTATTTGCATAAGTCCTTTAGCTTGTTTACTTGAAATAGCATTTTTATCAAAACCACTTTCTGCTTTAATCATTGAAAGTATCAAATACGGATCAAGGTTATTACTTGCGGCTTCTTTTTTTACTATATCAAAATGTTTTAAAGGATATATAAAACTTTTTAATATACAATATACTATCAAACAAATTATAGCAATTATGACTATAACAATTAATATCTTATTAAAAATTTTATTAGACTTATTTTTAACAGTAATTTTATTCATTAAATCCTTCCTTTTTATTTGGCTTCATACCAACTTTTTCCTATGTTTAAATCAACTTCAAGTGGAACTTTTAGTTTAATAATATTTTCCATTGAGTCTTTCATTATTTCTTTTACTATTTCAATTTCATTATCATTAGTTTCTATGATAAGTTCATCATGTACTTGCATGATTAGTTTTGATTTCAAATTTCTATTTTTTAATTCATTATATATTTTGTTCATAGCAAGTTTTATAATATCAGCTGCACTTCCTTGAATTGGAGTATTCATGGCAATACGTTCTCCAAACTGAATTATGTTTTTATTCTTACTACTTAATTCAGGTATATACCTTCTTCTTCCAAATATAGTGCTAACATATCCCTTTTCTTTTGCCTCTTTAACTATATTAGTCATAAAGTTATGTATACCACTATATTTATCTAAATAGCTTTCAATGTATTTTTTTGCATCATATCTAGTAGTTCCAATATTTTTTGCTAGGCCAAATTCACTTATACCATAAACTATACCAAAATTTACTGCTTTAGCATGTGAACGCATTGTAGGAGTTACTTCTTCTAATGGTATATTAAAGACTTGTGATGCAGTTACTTTATGTATATCAATATTATTTTTAAATGAGTCAATCATAACACTATCATTTGAAATATGTGCTAAGACTCTAAGCTCAATTTGACTATAATCTGCATCAACTAGTAAAGAATTACCGGGTGCAGTAAAAAAGCTTCTTATTTTGCTTCCTAGTTCTAGTCTTACAGGTATATTTTGAAGATTTGGTTCTATGCTACTAAGTCTACCAGTTGTTGTAACAGTTTGCATAAAAGTGGTGTGTATTCTTCCATCATCTGATATTTTATCCCTTAAACTATCTACATATGTACTTTTTAATTTCATAGTTTGTCTATATTCAAGTACTTTATCTATTATAGGATGATATTCACTTAGTTCTTCAAGTACAGTTTTATCAGTAGAATAACCAGTTTTATTTTTCTTTTTTGTAGGAAGACCGAGTTTTTCAAATAATATAGTACCCAATTGTTGAGTTGAGTTAATATTAAATGTTTCTCCTGCTAAATTATATATATCTTCTTCTAGTTTTTCTATAGTAGTTGTAATATTAGTATCAAATTCGTTTAACTTATCTATATCTATATGCATACCATTATGTTCCATATTAGCAAGTGTTTCTGTAAGCGGCATTTCTATATCGTTAAATAAATCAAACATATTTAATTCTTTAAGTTTATTTATTATTATATCATAAGATAAAAAAATACCTTTTAAATATAATTTTATATTATTAATTTGTATATCTGTTAAAAAGTCTTCGTCACTTGTATTCTCTTCAAATAAAGAAAGTTGTTTTTGAGTATTTTTATTTTCTTTTTCTATATTTACTTCAAAAAGATCATTTAAAATATAATCCATTAAATAATTGCTTCTACTAGGATTCATTAAGTAATATGCAATCATTAAATCATAATTAAAGCATTTTACATTCATTAGATTATTGTTAAAGAAAAATAGTATATCTTGTTTTATATTATATCCAAATTTTTTAGAATTAGACATAACAAAACTTTCAAATATTGAATATGTAATATCAGGATCTTTTTTGTTTATATCATCAATATCTAGTATATATATACTATCTTGTTTCCCTGAATATACTCCAAATATATACTTATCATCAAGATAAATATTAGGTATATAATTAGATGTGTTAATATTTAATATATATGAGATTTTTTCTTCTTTAAATATATTATTTAATATTTCAAGATATTCTTTAATATTACTAGCATTTAAAATAATAAAATTAGATACATCTAAATTTACTTTAGTAGATATATTATTATCGTTATCAGAGATGTTTGAAAAATCAAATTTACTCATAAACTTATTAAACTCTAATTTTTTAAATAGTTTATATAACTCATCTAAATTTGGCGGAGTAACGCTACATTTATCATAATCTAAAGATATAGGAACATCTTTGTTAATTGTAGCAAGATCTTTACTTAAAAAAGCCATACTTTTATCATTTATAAGTTTTTCTTTTACTTTAGGACTAGCATCTAGATTATCAATATTTTCGTATATATTTTCTAAGGTAGTATATTTGCCAATTAAGCTATATGCTGTTTTTTCTCCTATTCCTTTTACCCCTGGTATATTGTCTGAAGTATCTCCCATCAAAGACTTAATATGTACTACTTGATAAGGTTCAATATTTTGTTTTTCTTTTAGTAATTCCGGTGTATAAATAGTATATTCAGTCTTTCCAAATCTAGTTGTTGGTATTATTATAGATGTAGTATCACTAATTAATTGAAAAGAATCCTTATCCCCTGTTAATATATACGTGAATATATTATTTGAAGTATTTTTATTTGCAACTGTACCCAATATATCATCTGCTTCATAACCTTCTAATTGTAATATTTGTATATTCATAGCCTTCAGGATATCTTTTATTGGTTCCATCTGCTCAGCAAGTTCATCTGGCATACCCTTTCTTGTCCCTTTATATTCAGTATACATTTTATGTCTAAAAGTTGGTGCTTTTAAATCAAAAGATACTGCTATATAATCTGGTTTAATTTTATCTTCAATCATCCAATATATATTTAAAAAACCATATAAAGCGTTAGTATGTATCCCCATATACGAACTTGTCATATTAGCAGAAAGACCATAAAAAGCCCTATTCATTATACTATTTCCATCAATTACTAAAAACTTTTTCATATTTCCTCCATGTTATTTTTCTTTTGCTTTTTTTAATACAATATTAAAAATATCAATATCGGTATTACTATTATCTATTGGTATATTTAGTTCATTAAATTTGTCAAATATTTTATCTGCATTTTCACTACTATTAATACTTAAAAATACTCCGTGATTTAATACATCGTAGACTTCAAAAGATAATTCACCTTTTTCAAATTTATATATATCTTTATTAATATATAATAATTCTTTATATCCTAACTCTTTTAAAATATCTACCATTACATTTAGATTAGAAATCTTTGAACTTAGTGTTTTATTTTCATAGATAATTACACTTTTATCTGTATTATTATCTTCAACAATAGCATAATTTTTAAGATCATAAATAGAGTTTACTTTTAAAATATCAAAATCTTTTTTTACTAGATATATTTTTATATCATATAGATAATTTCTTACAATAAACTTATTTTTATTTAATTTTTGCCTTATAGTATCAATGTTATCTAAAACTTTAACGTTAATTTGTTTCATAAATTCCACTCCTCATAATTGTTAAAGTTTATAACGTACTATTATATAAATTTTTCCCAAACAAAATTTGCTATTTCTTTTCCCCTACTTGATAAATAGAGATTTTTATTATTATGTATAATTAAATTGTTAGATATAAGGTAATCTAATTCTGTTTTGAAAATATTAAAAATATTATTACCAAATTTAGACATAAATTCATCTGTATTAATTCCATCTTTTAATCTTAACTTTAATATAATATATTCTTTCATCATATCTAATTTATCTAAATCTTCTTTTTCTGCTATAGTACTAATTCCGTTATTTATGTTTTTAATATAATCAGTAATTGAATTAGTATTAGTATATCTAGAACCAGCAAAAAAACTACTTGCAGATACTCCAAAGCCTAAATATTGTCCTTGATTCCAATAATTTAAATTGTGTTTTGAACTATAACCATCTAAAGAAAAATTAGAAATCTCATATTGAATAAAATTTGCTTCTTCCAATTTCTTAATTAATAAATTTTTCATTTTATACTCTTCATCTTCATCTGGCAAAGTTAAAAATTCGTTCTTAAGTAAAAAGTCAAGCTTAGTATTTGGATGTATTTCTAAATTATAAATAGATATGTGTTTTATATTATAATTTTCCTTTAACGATATAACTTTATCTAAAGTATCATTAAATTGTTCTAAGGTTAAATTAGGAAGAGGATAAATTATATCTAAAGATATATTTTTTGCTCCACATTCACTTAATATTTCTAATCCGTTTTTAAAATCATTATATGTGTGTTTTCTTCCAATACTTTTTAAAATCTGGTCATGTGTTGATTGTAAACCAATACTAAATCTATTAATGCCACTATTAATATAATCAGTTATTTTTTCTTTTTGAATACTATTTGGGTTTAATTCAATTGTAACTTCTTTAAACTCACTTTCATCTTTTTTTAACAATTTTAATACTTGCATTATTTTAACAATATATTTACTGTTAATATATGAAGGAGTACCACCACCAAAGTAAACAGTAGTTATGTTGTATTGACTTAAAATTTCTATGTTTTGTAAAATTTCAGTACATACACTATCAATATATTTTTCTATTTTATCGTCCATATTGCAATATGATGTAAAATCACAATAAAAACATTTGCTTGCACAAAAAGGTATGTGTATGTATATTCCTATGTCCTTATTCACAATCTTCCTCCTGCATATTTGTATATTTTAACATATAAAATAGTTTAATACAACACACTAATTGAATGTATTTTTACAAAAAATAGCAAAGACAAAAATATTAATTTTTATCTAAAATGATACGTTATAAACTAATTCAAGTCTATTATACCACATCTATAGATTTTGTAAACACACAACTAGCGTTTATTTTATAAAAATTAAAATATTTCATACTAATTTGTTATATCAAAATTATGATTCTTTATCTGTATCTTCTATTTGATTATTTATATCTACAAATAATTTATTAACAACTTGTTTTGTTTTTTCTTCATCATGCTTATATAGCCAAGCTTTATTACAATATACTGATTCTCCTGGAAGCATATCTGTTGATAAATTATTAATATCAAATCCAACTACATATGGTAGATAATCCTTTATTGTATTAAAATCCAAATTTGTTTTTACATTTTCAAATACAACGTTTAATATTTTATTTATATTAAATATATTTTCAGGTTCTAATAATTGATCTATTGTAGCAGATATAAATTCTCTTTGAGTTCTCATTCTACCTATATCCTGAACACCATATTCATAAGGATAAGTTGTGCCATCATTGTTATGTCTAAATCTAAGTAATTGTTCTGCCTTATCTCCGTCTATTAATTGTTCACCTGCTTTTAAATCGATATGTAAGTTTTGTGTCGGGTCGTCATATTTCATATCAATTGGAACATTAAAAGTAACTCCACCTATTGCATCCACTAGTTTTACTAAAGCCTTAGTGTCAATTATTATATAATTTTTTAAATTAAGATCTGTTATATAATTTACTGAATTTAAAACTTCATCAATTTGGGTACCATTTCTATATACAGAGTTTATTTTATATGATGCTAGATAATTTGTAGTTGCCGTATACATATTTTTAGTACCGACATAAGTATCTCTTGGAATTGACATTAAAGAGGCTTTTTTTGTTTTAGGGCAAAAAGACGCAACCATTATTGTATCAGCAAGTTTATATGTATCATCTCCACTTTCTCCTATTATTAAAACTTCTAGATTACCAAGTTCTTCAAGAGTATTTTCATCATGACCTGCTATTGTAGCAAGTGCACCAGAAAGTCCACCACCATTAATATTAGTCTTGTATATAAACCAAGCACTAAAACTTATAATTAAAATAAATAATAACAAAAAGAATTTTTTAAAAAATCCCATTTTCTTTTTTCTTCTTGACATACTATACTCCTTATAATTCATTTGCTATTTCTATTAGCTTATCAAGTCTATGTTTTAGACCAGATTTTGAAATATAATTTTGCCCACTTGTTTTTTTAGATATAGCATCTAAACTCTCATTTTTATATTTTAGTCTTAAACTTGCAGTATATTTTAATTTGTCATTTAAAGTATCATATTTACCTGCTTTTTTAATTTTATCAATAGCTTCTATTTGTTTAACGCTACTATTTATAGTTTTAGCAAGATTAGCAGTTTCACAATTTATAGTTCTATTTATATTATTCTTAACATCTTTAATTACCCTTATTTGTTCAAAATTTAGCATTGAATTACTAGCACCAATCATACTTAAAAAAATAGAAATTTGTTCTGCCTCTTTAATATATACTGTATATGTATTCATCTTTTTTCTTTTTAATAACTTAGGTGTAAAGTCTAATACAGAAAGTAAATCATACAAATATTCTGCACATGCTTTATTTTTAAAAACTATTTCAAAATGATAATCAAGATTTGGATCAACAATGCAACCACTTGATAAAAAGCATCCTTTTAATATTGATTTAATACAACATTCATTTAATTTATCAATTGAAAAATATTTTTCATATTCAGGCTCAATATCTTGTTTTAAACGTACTTGTGTTATGTACTCACCAAATTTTTCAGATTCAATACAACATTTTTTTGATGTATTAAAATTTTTTAATAATTCTTCTTTTATTTCTGAAGAAAACGACATACTACCACCCTATCATTTCCGCCTAAATCTTTAACTGATTCGACTAATATATAATTATCATCATTTTTTATTAACTCTGTTATTTTGGCTAATTCATCATAACCAATTTCAAGTAATAAAAGTCCATTATTTTTTAAAACTTTTTTAGCTTGTGTAAATATTTTTCTATACACATCCATGCCATCTTTACCACCATTTAGAGCGATAAATGGCTCTTTTTTTACATTTTCATCCAAAGATAGAATATCATTTGTTGGTATATATGGAGGATTAGATACTATTATATCATAGGTATTTTCTGCTTTATCTAAAAAAACATTAAATAAATCAGAATGAATAGTTTTTACTTTATTAAATACATCATTTAATTTTATATTCTTCTCAGCAACATCTAAAGCTTTTTTAGAAATATCAACAAGAAAAGCAATTTTTATATCTGTATTTTTTGCTATAGAAATACCAACACAACCACTACCAGTACACATGTCTATTAAAGTAGTTAAATTTTCATTTGTTATATACCAAATAGCTTTTTCTACTAATATTTCAGTATCTTGCCTTGGTATTAAAACATTTTCATTTACAAAATATTCTTCATTATAGAAAAATTGACTATTAGTGATATACTGTAATGGTATATTCTCTTTATATAACTTATTTAATAAACTTTCGATTACAATTTGGTCTTTTAAATTTATAGAAATTGTATCTAAATTTATATACAAATTATCTTTAGTTGTATTTTTATAATGTGCTATTATTCTTAATATATCACTTATATCATACTCTATTTTATCTAAATTTTCTTTAACATATTTATTTATATATTCTTTTAAAGTAAGTTTTTTATTTTCAAGTACGCAACCTTTTAGAGCAAGTATTGCAAGCTTTATTTTATCTTCACTTGGCTCTCTAGTTGTTACTAATTGTATAGCCATTGCAGGATATGATAAAAAAGCAAGTTTTTTTGGAAGAAGTGAAAAAATAGTTAAAGTTTCACATGCAAGACCAATTAATATAGGTAAAGCAAGAATTTGTATAAGACTTTTTAACCATATATTTGTAGATGGTATAAAAATGGTTAATATAATTATATATAAAACAAGATATACAACAAAATTGCCACCACATCTTCTATGAAATCTAGAACTCTTTTTTACATCTTCAACTGATAGATTTGATGTTTTAAAATTCTCATACGCATTTACAACTTTATGCTCTGCTCCATGATATTCAAACATTGTATTTAACTCTTTATAATTTTTTAATATGAGTAGATAAATTATAAAGAAGATTAATTGTAAAGAGGCAGATACTATATTTTGTAAATAACTTGGAAATAAAAGAGAAATTAAGTTTGGCACAAAAATATACATTAGTAATAATAACATCATTACTACTATATAAATAGTTACTATCATTTTACTACTTGCTTTTACTTCCTCATCGTCGTCATCATTCATATCATTTAATATTTCTTCTGTTGATTTAATTATATGTGGTATAGAAGATGTTATAATATTTATAATATTAAGTAATCCACGAATAATTGGTAGTTTCCTTATGCTAAACTTTTCATCTGGTGTATACTCCTCTATTGTAATATCATTTCCTTCTTTTACCACGCATTCCCTATACTTACTTTTTAATAATAGCCCATTAAATAAGGCCATACCTCCAACTTGATTATTTTTTTTCTTCATATATACTCCTATAATGCAAATAAAGAGTGCCAAAACAGCACCCTTTAATTATTTATTATTCTTTTTATCACCATATTTTTCTAAGAACTTAGCAGCTCTACCTTTGCTAGATATTGCTTGCTTTTGACCAGTAAAGAAAGGATGACATGCACTACAAGTATCAACTCTCATCTCTTCTTTTACAGATCCAGTTTCTATAACGTTTCCGCAAACACATTTAATTGTTGCTTTTCCGTATTTTGGTTGTATATCTGCTTTCATTTACTTCACCTTCCTATTATTAGTATAAAAATAATTACTCATATATTTTAACATATTAATAACTAAAAAACAAGTATTTTTTCTAAAAAAACTAATCAAAAGCCAAAAATTAGTATCTAATATTTTATAAATGCATATTTATTTAAATTTTCATATACTTTTCTATATACATTTTAAAGTAATCAGTTGATGATTGTATTATATCTCCATTATCATACATTTTATTAAATAAATCAATATTTACAAATTTCACATCACAAACTTCATCCTTTTGTAACTTAATATCCTCTATTTTTATATCATCTTTTAATAGTCACACATCTACAAAGTCTTTACTTCTTTTAAAAGATGCTATAAATATTGTTTTTTCCTTTTTAACTTCTAAACCTAATTCTTCTTTTACCTCTCTATTTATAGCTTTAAAGCTACTTTCTCCGTGTTTTACTGCACCACCTGTATTCTCCCACATTCCGGGATACATTTTTAGATTCATATTTCTTTTTTGTAATAAAATTTCATTATTTTTATTCATTATCCATATATGTACAGATAACCTGTATTCTCCATTGTTCAGACCATTTCTATCACATATTTTCCCTATTTTCTCTCTTTTGTCATTTAATACATCTACTAATTCCAACTCTAATTCCCCTTTTTATTTAAAACAATTATATTTTTCTTTTATTGACTATAAAATTTTGTAGATTAATTTATATTATTTCAAATATTCACAGTAATTTTCTAGTTCAAAATACCTATTATTGTTCTCTAAAATTAAAGAATATATACTAGCATTTGACACCTTTATAGATTTAATCTTATTTGACCATTCCATATTGTTAATATATCTATATATTATATTAATAACTCCACTATGTGTAACTATCATAATATTATTATGATTTTTATTTTCTTTTACTATATCTTTAAAGTCTTTAATTATTCTATCATGAAATTCTATCGGACTTTCTCCTCCTGGATATCTTTCATCCATTCTTAAAGTATTATAATAAAGTCCTGGATATATTTTTTCTACATCTTTATTAAGCATCCCAGCGATTTTTCCATTATTCATTTCTCTTAGTCTTTCTGTAAATTCTACATTAACATTTAATTTCTCATTAATAATATTAGTTGTTTGTCTTGCTCTTTCTAAATCGCTTGATATAATTTTTTCTATATTATAATAATCCTTTTGAGTATTTAAAAATTCAGCCAATTTTTTCACTTGATTTATTCCTTCTTCTGTTAGTGGCACTAAACTCCATCCACCTCTATAATTTACATCATCTTTTCCATGTCTTACTAAAAAAATTCTCATTTTCTACTCTTCCCTTTAAATTTTTCATTATTAATATTATCATATTTTTAAAATTATGTAAAGTGAAAACTAAATAATATAAATGACTAAACATCAAGTATAAGAATGTCAAGGTTACAATGCACTATCAAAAAGAAATCATTTAAGATTCCCTAAATGATTCCTTATTATATATTATTCTCATTCATATTTTATGTCGTAATTATTCTCTTCTAAATCTAATATAGCATTTAAATCATAAAAACTACCATCTTTTCTAATTGCATATGTAGTCATCCAACCACTGCCCTCTTTTAGACGAGCACCATCTGTTACAAATTCTACAACATCACTTACACCATTTAATTTCCCATATGATTTTATCGTATCATTTTGCAATGCATGTGCTATTGGCATGTATTCTACTGTTCCATCTTCTAGTAAAAAGAAAAGGACATCATCACCTAGAGCATGACCAAAACTACCAATATATACATCTACTACATTTTTATCAAAATTATCTATTTTTACTGTTCGCTGGTTTTTTGAGTTAGTTATATTGACACCATACATTTTGCTTATACTTTCATAATTTACTTCAAATTTTACAGTATTATCATCTTCTATATAACATCTTATAGCATCATTAAAATTAACATTACGTCTTACTGTATAAACCGTATTTTCAGCTTTATTTATACACTTGTTTTCATCAATTTTAGGTCTTACATACACTACTTCGTTTGTATCTGATGTATTATTGTTGGTTTCTTCCTCATTTTGTTTTGCTTGTATTTGCTCTATTTGATTTTTAGCATCTTGTAATTTATTTTCTAAATCATTTATTTTTTTATTCGAATCAATTTTAAAATATATTGCAAAGCATGAAGCTATTATTGTTGTTACTATAAATACAATAATATAAATTCTTTTCCTATCCATTTTCAACTCCCCTTTATATATATAATACATTATATAAAAAGGAAAAGCAAACTTTCATAATACTTTTTACCTATCATTTTAGTTACATTTTTATGTTAATTTATAATATAAATTGTACATATATTACTTTTTGTTTCTTTTTAGAATACTAAATCATATAATAGTTATAGGATGGAGGTGATTTTATGTACTTTAATCCTAACAAAATTGTAAATTCACTTCTTTGTTGTAATAATTTTAAATTTCCTATGTATAAGAATCATTATGTAACAGGAAAAAATATATGGCTTTTTTCAAACTTAGCTTGCATAGAAAATACATTATCAGACTTAACGTGTAATTTAAAATGCAATTTAAATAATTGTAAACAATGTTTTAAGCGATAAATAAATTGTCAAAAAAAGACGGTTTATATTGTTTTTTTGCCGAAATTATGGTATACTGATTAACGAGCAATAAATAGCTAAAACTACTAAATTTGGAGGAAATATATGGAAAAATTTGTCGTACATGGTCCTTGCACTTTAAAAGGCGAGGTTACTATAAGTGGAGCAAAAAATGCAGCTGTTGCAATATTGCCTGCCACTTTACTTGTTAAAGGAAAATGTCACTTAGAAAATGTACCTGATATAAGTGATATTAGAGCATACTATGAAATCTTGCAATCATTAGGTTCAAAAATAACATTCATTAATAAAAATGAAGTTATAATAGATAATACAAATGTTAATTCTGCCATTGCATCTTATGAACTAACAAGTAAATTTAGAGCATCATATTATTTACTTGGTGCATTACTTGGTAGATTTGATAAAGTACAGATTAGTTTACCAGGAGGATGTAATCTTGGTGCAAGACCAATAGACCAACATATAAAAGCTTTTGAGAAGCTTGGTGCAACTGTTGAAGTTAAAAGTGGTAATGTATATGCAACAAGAAAAGAAAAATTAAAAGGTGCACCTATATTTTTAGATGTAGTTAGTGTTGGAGCTACTATGAATGCTATACTTGCTGCTACACTTGCAGAAGGTACAACAGTTATAGAAAATGTAGCAAAAGAACCACATATAGTTGATCTTGCTAACTTTTTAAATTCTATGGGTGCTAAAATTAAAGGAGCTGGTACTGATTCAATAAGAATTACAGGTGTTTCTTCTTTAAGTCAAAAATCTAGCTATAGCATAATCCCAGACCAAATAGAAACTGGTACTTTTATGGTAGCTGCTGCTGTTACTAAAGGTGATGTTTTAATTAAAAACTGTATTCCAAAACATATGGAACCTGTAACAGCAAAACTTATTGAAGCTGGAGCAACTGTTGAAGAATTTGAGTCAAGTATTAGGGTTTCTATGAATAGAAAACCAAGTGCGTTTAGCTTAAAAACAATGCCTTATCCAGGTTTCCCTACTGATATGCAACCACAGATGTCTATTTTACTTTGTGTTTGTGATGGGACTGGTATGATTGTTGAAAATATATGGGAATCAAGATTTCAATATACTGATGAACTTGCAAAAATGGGAGCAGATATATCAGCACATGGAACTACTGCTATTATAAAAGGAGTAGATAAATTATATGCAGCTCCAGTTAAATCACATGATTTAAGAGCAGGTGCTGCAATGATAATTGCAGGTCTTGTAGCTGAAGGAGATACTGAAGTCTACGATATATCTCATATTTTAAGAGGTTATGAAGATATCTGTTTAAAATTTAGTAAATTAGGAGCTAATATAGAATATGTAAATGATGATACTAACGAGGTGAATTCTTGTGATTAATATTCACCCATTATATAGTTCTAGCTCTGGTAATATGTTTCACATAGGTTCAGAAAAGACTGATATTTTAATTGATGCTGGTGTAAATTACAAAGCTATAAACGATGCTTTAGTCGGAATTGATAAAAAAGTAGATGATATATCAGCTGTTTTAATTACACATGAACATACTGATCACATAAAAGGGCTTACTCTTTTATGTAGAAAGCATAAAATTCCAATTTTTGCTTGTGGTAAAACAGCTGATTATATTAAAGAGATGTTAGATGAAAAAAATATAACATCAGATATATATAAAATATCATATGGACAACCTTTTAAAATTCATGACTTTGATATAACTGCATTTGAAACTTCTCATGATGCCGTAATGCCTTGTGGTTATAGAATAAATTGTAAAGATACAACCTTATCTTATGCTACAGATTTAGGATATATGTCAAATGAAGTTTTTGAGAATTTACAAAACTCAGATTTTGTTGTTTTAGAATCAAATTATGATGAAACAATGTTAGATTTTGGCAAGTATCCCTACCCACTTAAAAGGCGTATAAAAGGAAATGAAGGACATCTTTCAAATTATGAAAGTGCAAGTACTGTAGCAAGACTTGCAAGACAAAATGAGAGTAATTTTGTACTTGCTCATTTAAGTGAAAATAATAATAACGCTGACTTAGCTAGAAGTACTTTTGAAGAGGTTTTAACAAAAAACGATATAGATATAAACAAAATAAATCTTTCTTTTGCTTCAAAAAATCTATCAACAGAGGTTTTTAAAATATGATAAATATAAAAATTTTATGTGTTGGGAAAATTAAAGAAAAATCCCTTCAAGATTTAATAAAAGAATATGAAAAAAGATTATCTAAATATTGTAAATTAGAAATTATTGAAATAGATGATGAAAAAATACCACAATCCTATTCTGAAGCTGATGTAATTAAAATAAAAGATAAAGAGGCTACTAGAATTAAAGAAAAATTAAATAAATTTGGAAAGTGTAGTATTATATTTTTAGATTTAAAAGGCAAACAATATACATCAGAAGAGTTTTCAGATAAAATAAATAACATGTGCATATATGGTACTTCTACTCTAGTTTTTGTAATTGGTGGTAGTTTAGGATTTAGTGATGACTTATTAAAACTTAGTGATGAAAAAATAAGTTTTTCAAGAATGACTTTTCCACATCAATTATTTAGATTATTTTTATTAGAACAAATATTTAGAGCTTTTAAAATACAAAATAATGAGACATATCATCATTAATTAGGAGGAAATTTATATGAAATCAACAGGTATAGTTAGGAAAGTAGATGAACTTGGTCGTATTGTATTACCATCTGAGTTAAGAAAAAGTTTAGGTATTGAGATTAAAGATTCATTAGAAATATATGTAAGTGGAGACTCAATAATATTAAAAAAATATTTACCAGCATGTATATTTTGTGGTGAAGCTAATGAAGTAACAGTTTTTAAAGGAAAAAATATTTGTAGTAAATGCTTAAAACAATTAAAGAAGTAATTAATAACTCCTCTACTAAAGAGGAGCTATTTTTATGTAATTATTTATTTTTTACTACTCCAGGTATTCCAACAACTGTCGAATTCTTAGGTACATCTTTTAGAACTACGGAATTGGCACCAATTTTTACATTGTCTGATATTACTATATTTCCGAGTACTTTTGCACCACATCCAACAATTATGTTATTCTTAAGAGTTGGATGTCTTTTTTTCTTTTCTTTTCCTGTACCTCCAAGCGTTACACCATGATATATAGTACAATCATCACCTATTATACTTGTTTCACCAATTACTATACCCATACCATGATCTATAAATAACCTTCTTCCAATTACTGCACCTGGATGTATCTCAATTCCTGTTAAAAATCTAGCTAATTGTGATAAAAGTCTAGAAATAAAGTACAAATGTTTTTTGTATAAGAAATGATTAATTTTATGCCATACTAATACATGAAAACCAGGATATAATAAAATTACAGTTAAAATATTTCTTGCTGCTGGATCTTTTTTTAATATATTTTTTGCATCATCATATAAATCATGAAAAAATGTTTTCATAAATATCACCTTGCTATATGATATTGTATAAAAACATTCTTTGTTACTTCTATTCATTTATCCTAGTTATACTAGTTACCTTTTTAGATGTTTCATCTATATCTAAAAGTATTGCATTAAACTTTGCCATATTTTCTGAGCATTCATATCTTAAATACTCATTATTTACAAAACGTCTAAGTGCAATTTCTTTCTTTAGTCCAATTACACTATCTATAGGACCTGTCATTCCAACATCTGTAATGTATGCTGTACCATTTTTTAATATAGTTTCATCAGCTGATTGAACATGCGTATGAGTACCAAACATACAAGTTACTCTCCCATCAAGATAATATCCCATAGCTATTTTTTCAGCTGTTGCTTCAGCATGAAAATCTACAAATATATAATCTACATTTTGCTCTTTTAATTTGTTAATTTGTTCATCTGCTTCCTTAAATGGGTTAGATATATTCTTTTGCATTTGTTCACCCATCTCTGCAAAACCAATTAAGTTTATAACTCCATATCTTACATTGTTTTTTTCTATTACTATACTTCCCTTTCCAGATAAATTAGTTATATTTGCAGGAATTAAAAGTTTTGGTAGTTTTTGATAAATCTCAGCCATTTCTTTTCTATAATACAGATGATTTCCCATTGTAACACAATCTGCTCCATACTCTATTATTTTTTCATATTCTTGTGTTCTTATACCCCTACCACTTGCAGAATTTTCTCCATTAACTATGCAAAAATCTATATTCTCTTTTTCTAAAATTGAATTTAATTTAAGTTTTAATTTATCTAAACCAGTTTTTCCAACTACATCTCCAACTATTAAAATTTTCAAAATAAACTCGCCATCCTTATTAATTAACATAGAGATTATATATCAAAATTAATTAGTTGTCAAACTATATTAGACTATCTTTTTAATCATATTACCTTTTTGACATCTGCCACCCATTTTATCAATTAATTTATTATCTTTATATATATTTATTATTTCACAATTATTACTACATCCATTACATTCAGTTCCAATAGTTTTAAAATCAACTTCTTTAATGTTAAAATCAAAATCAAGTTTATTTCCATTTTTATTTGCATTTTTTGAAATTATTGCTATTCCAAGTGCCCCCATTAAATGAGAATTATCATCAACATATATTTTCTTGTTTAATGCATTCTCAAATGCTTTTACAACACCTATATTTTTACTTACTCCACCTTGAAATACAACCTTATCTTCTATTATTTTACCTTTACCTAAATTATTTAGATAATTTTGTACAACACTATTACATATACCTGCAATTAAATCTTCCTTTGTATGACCAATTTGTGCTTTATGAACAAGGTCTGATTCAGCAAATACAGTACATCTTGCCGCAATCTTTGAAGGATTTTTTGATGTAAGAGCTATTTTACCTATATCTTCAATATTTACTCCCAAACGTTTAGCCTGCGAAGAAAGAAAAGCACCTGTACCAGCTGCACATAATGTATTCATTGCATAATCTACAACTATACCATTACGAATTATAATTAGTTTAGAATCCTGTCCTCCTATTTCAAGTATAGTCTTTACATCTGGAAAAGTGTTTAAAGTCCCTATTGCATGTGCAGTTATTTCATTTTTAATTACATTTGCATTTAATATAGAACCTATAAGATTTCTAGCAGAACCAGTAGTTCCTATTCCATATATGTCTAGAGAAATGTTATTATTTTCTAAGGTATTTTTAAAAGTTTCTATTATTTTTTTTGTAGCTTTTATTGGAGCACCTTCTGTCCAAATATATTCACTAGCAAGTATATTATTTTTATCGTCTATAATAACACCTTTAGTAGATATTGAACCAATATCTATACCTATATATCCTTTTTGTTTATTCATACACTTTCTCCTCCTTAATATTTGCATAATTTTGATCTTTTTTCATTTTTAACATATCATAAAAAGCCTCTATTCTTGTTTTTATACCAGTTGATGTAGTTTGTTCATCAAATGTCAAATACATTATTGGAATATTCTTTTCTCTACTTATTTTTTGAAGTATTGGCATTGCATTAATTTCTGGTGAACACCCAAAAGGTTTTATATGAATAATCCCATCATAATTTTTATCTATTAGTTCAAGAGTATGAGCAATTGTTTCAGGTCCATCAGCACCAAAATGATAATCAATATATCCACTTGCTTTTTTCATAACCTTTTTCTTGGCAAATCCTTTTTGCAAGATTAAATATGTAACTGTAGTATATCTTTTTACAATACATTTGTAATTAAGTAATTCTTTTTCAATAAAAAAACTTGAAAAAGGTTCCATAGAAGTAAATAACTCTCCTACTATTCCAATTTTAATATCATCGTTATTAATTTTTCTTAAATTTACTTGTTTTAGTTTTTTTACATATTTATTTTTAAACTTTACAAGTTTAGATAATGTATTAATTTTTAATATATCATTTAACATTTCTTCTTCTATTTTATCAAATTCATTCTCATTTATTTGTAGATTATAGTTATTTCGCATATAAGTCTCGAAATCATCCATTATTTTTACTGTGGATACTGCAAGCCCTCCTTGATAACAAAATTCGCTAAAACGCAAATTTGGGTTTAATATCTTAAGTTTATTGTATAACTTTTTTATATTTAATCCTTCTTCTTCTAAAAAAGATATAAATATAAAATCATTACCCATATCTTTTAAAATCTGTTCTTGAAGTTCAAAATAATATCCATATCTACAACCGCCACCTGCTTGTATTAAAACATTTGCACCTTTTTCTATAGCTTCTATATAATTTCCCATGTTATATTTAAAAGGAACACATACAAAATCTGGACTTACTTTTGCTCCATTTACTATAGTTTCATCAGTTATCTTATTTGGCATTAATACCTCTACTAATTCTTTATCTACTATATTATTTAAGAAATTATATATAGGGATATAGTAATTACCAAGTACTGGAAAGCCAACTATATATTTCTTTCTCATCTATACATTACCTCCCACTACTATATTATTTTGTTCTAATATATCAACAAAACTTTCAAGTCTAGTATATAATCCAGCACTTGCATCTTGTTCATCTATAACTAAATTTAATATTGGTTTATTTTTTATTTTCCTTATAACTAAATCATTTACCATTGCATCAGGTCCACAAGGAAAAGTAGATATAAATATAATTCCTTTTACTTTATCTGAATATTCCATTATTCCATTTAATAGATTTTTGTTATATTTCCAGTATAGCATTTTTGATAATTTTTTGTATTCATCACTACTTTTTAAAATACCTTTATTTACATCTGAATATATAACGTTATACTTATTATCCTTTAAATACTTAATAACTGGATAACCTATATATTTATCATGTTCTATATATGGATGTGCTACAACTAATATATTTTTATTATTTAATAGTTTTTTTACTTGTGTATTATATTCCTTTTTATTATATTCATCTTGTGCTTTTTTGGCTCTTACATATGCCATTACTGATTTTGAAAACTTAAAACCAAGTCTTATACCAAGGCTTACAAAAGCTTTAAATTCGGTTTCTTTACAGGAATAATCTACATTTAAAGTTATAAATTTGGCATCAAATGTATTTTTACATATATCATATAACGCATAAAACTTTACACATACCGTCTCTTTTTTATCAAAGAAAGCTACTCTTGGTATAAATATATAATCAATTTTTTCTTTATCTTTTCTTTCTACTAAATTTGCAACATGGCCTAAGTATATTTTATTTGCAAGGCATGTTTCGCTAGCTGAATATTTTATCCCATCATTTAAAATTTTAGTATTTGTATCTTCACTAAATACCACTTCAATACCTAAAAGCTCAAAAAATCTTGTATATAATACAGGATATTCATATGTAATCATTGCTTTTGGTAACCCTACTTTCATATTAATCACCTAATTTTATTATTAGTTAAATTACCAAATTTATACAAAAAAACCATGATATATATTTTACTATATACCATGGCTTTAAAAAATAATTATTTTGCAAGTTCGATTGCTCTACTTTCACGAATAACATTTACTTTTATTTGACCTGGATAAACCATCTCATTTTCAATTTGTTTTGCAACATCTCTTGCCATTATAACTATTGAAGCATCATCAACCTGATCTGGTTTTACAATAATTCTAACTTCACGACCAGCTTGTATTGCATAAGATTTTTCAACTCCTTTATATGAGTCACAAATTTCTTCAAGCTTTTGTAATCTCTTAATATATGTACTAACAGTTTCTCTTCTTGCACCTGGTCTAGATGCAGATACAATATCACCGATTTGTACTAATACAGCTTCCATTGTTTTTGGATCTGTATCTCCATGATGAGCTTCCATTCCCCATATAACTTCATCTTTTTCTTTATATTTCTTAAGTAATTCAATACCTAAGCTTACATGAGTTCCTTCTACATCATGATCAAAAGATTTTCCTATATCATGAAATAATCCAGCTCTTTTTGCAATTGTAGGATCAAGTCCAAGTTCAACAGCTAAAGTCCCAGCTATATTTGCAACTTCAATAGAATGATTTAATACATTTTGTCCATAACTTGTTCTAAATTTTAGTTTACCAAGTAAATTAATTAAATCAGGATGAACATTTATTACTCCTGTTTCATATAATGCTCTTTCTCCTTCTTCTTTAATTGTATTTTCTACTTCCACTTTTGCTTTCTCAATCATTTCTTCGATTTTTCCTGGATGTATTCTACCATCAGCGATTAATCTTTCAAGGGCAATTCTTGCTACCTCACGTCTTATTGGGTCAAAACTTGATAATACAATTACATCTGGAGTATCATCAATAATAAGGTCTATACCTGTTAGAGTCTCAATTGTTTTAATATTTCTACCTTCTCTACCAATTATTCTACCCTTTAGATCATCATTTGGAAGTTGTACAACTGTAACAGTCGCTTCAGCAGTATGATCAGTAGCACACTTTTGTATTGCACCAACTAAAATTTCTTTTGCTTTTTTATCTGCCTCATATTTTGCTTTATCTTGCTCATTTTTTATATATGTAGCTATTTCTAACTTCATATCGTCTTCTAATTTAGACATCATTGTGTTTTTCGCTTCATCAACACTCATATGAGAAATTTTACTTAACTCTTGTAGTTCTCTTTCCTTTGCATTTGCTAAGTCTTCTTCTTTTTTAGCTAATTCGTCGCTCTTTCTTATAATGTTATTTTCCTTTTCTTCAATTAGAGCAGCTCTTTTGTCAACTAAATCTTGTCTTTGATTAATTCTGTTTTCAATATCTTGTAATTCTTTTTTTCTAACTTTTGCATCTCTTTCAAATTCGTCTTTTTGTTTTAACATTTCGTCTTTAGCCTGAAGAATAGCTTCTTTCTTTATACGTTCTGCATCATGTTTGCTATCTTCAACTATTTTTTTTGCTTGGTTTTCAGCTGACTCTATAGTAGCTTCAGCAACCTTTTTTCTATATTGAATTCCAACATAAAAAAAGATGACTCCACCTAAAGCTAAGCCGATAACCCCTGCGATTACTGCACTTAACATACTTTATCCTCCTTATATTTAATTTTCAAAGTACAAATATATCTATATAACTAATATGATTAACATATATAATTTTAGATCATACCCCATATGAAAAACTTCATACAATATAATTATACATTAAAAATATAAATATGGCAAGAGCTTTTTTAAAATTTGTTTTATGTAAAAAGTTCCAATTTTTATTTTTATAAAGCTTGACTTTTTATGTAAAGCGTGATATAATATAAGAATTCAAAAATGATGTGTTAATAAATTAATATTTTATTAAAGAAAGCTATAAATCAAAAATATATTACTGTAGGAGGAATGAATTATGGCTTCAATTGTTAACAAAATGGATTTCATCAGAGGAATTATGGCCAAATACTTTGGCTGTACCAAAGACGAGGTTGTTTTAAGCCTCAACTATCGTGTAAACAATGTTTGGAAAGTGACCGCAAAATGCTTCTCCTTTCCCAAGGAAAGTGCATGTTTCAATTTTGGCACTGGCGAGAAAGTCACAGTTGCATTTGACTTCAATCCGGACTTTGTCATGAAAGTTGGGTAAACAAAAACAGAGGTTCTAAAAAGAGCCTCTGCTTTTTTATATAAAATACAGCGTAAGATGTTTCTTACGCTGTAAACGAGTCAAACCGTTTTTTCATATACTCACTTGGCCAAGCATTACTATCAGAGATATTTTCCATGATATAGGCATCGACAAGTTCGTTACCAATCATATTTTCTATCTCTTCTAATGACTTTGGAGCATATATTAAAACAGTTTTACCTCTAAAGCCCTTACAGTATTTCATAAATACGTATATATAGTTGCTATAATCATATACACAATAATCAGACTCTGCAAGGTCAAACCAGATAAATGCAATTGCTTGACGAACTAAATCAGCAAATACTCTTGCTTTCTTGGAATTTCTAAGTCTAAGAACAATAGTTCTAATGCTAGGAACACTATTTCCAACCATTCCTCGCTTTACCATAGAAATATTTCGATGATACCAATTAAGAACAAAAGGATTTGCCGCTTGCACATAGAAATTATAATTTTGCTTTAACATTTTCTTAAACACTTTAGAAGCTTTTATTTGAAGCTCTGCCTTGCCTTTACGTATAGATTTATCATCGAATATAAAAGCAATTTTGTCCTTGTGAAGTTTTACAAGTTCAATCTCAAGTAAATCTTCAAGTGTTAATGCTTTGCTAATAGGAATTTTAGTAGCACAAGATTTAGCTTGTCCCAAAAGATTACTTTTGCTATCATCATGATAGAGTACTACTTTTCCTTTATATAACTGCATGTCAAGTTCTATAACAATACCTGTATTATGCAAAATAGCAAACCTAACACATTCTTCTATAGCTTCTTTAGAGTTTTCAGGATATTTATTAGAAACTATTCCTCTATGAGCAATCGGCCATTTTTTTATTGGGTCATCTTTAGTAATTCTAGACTTTTGTTTATTAATTGCCTCAGAAATCTTAGCTATAATTTCTTGAACAGTATCGTTTTCCTCTATTTCTTCAGTTATAACTTGTGCAATGTCATCCAAAGAAAAAGGTTCAATAGTATTTGTATCTAGATAACTAGTATTAACAAATGTAGAAGCACTTTTTATATGGCGTATCACATGCTTATAGTCTCCACCTTTTATATAGTTAAAACGTTTTCTAAAAAGGTTTGCTACAAAAAACACTCTATCGCCAAAAATTATGCGAAGAATAAAATAATTGTAAATGCTCTTAGTATGAAAGTATATAGTTTCAAAGTGATTATACTCATACAAACATTTAAGAAGTTCTTTTCTAAACTGCTTATTAAAAGGAGACTTTATCTCAATTAAAACAGTACTTCTACCATTTATAGAAGTTAAAACCTCTTTTAATGTTGGAACTTTTTCATCACTTTTTAAAACATAATACTTTTTAATTTTCTTAAGAGTCATCTTAGATAATTTGCCAGGGATTCCAAGTAACCTTTTAGTATACCGATCATGAAACAAAACTATCTTTCCATCTTTAGTAAGCCGTAAATCAAATTCAACTGCCATGTTGTTATTTACTGCAAGTTCTATTGCTTTTAAAGTATTTTCAGGATAACAGAAATGAAGTCCACGATGTGCAAACTTCTCATCAAAGATATCCTTTGATTTTTTTGGCATATACCCAAAACTAACTAAATGATTCCTGTAAAGTACATACCAAATAATAAAAGAAATAAAACAAAGAGTAAATAAGCCAATCAAAAAAACAAAAATGAAGAACTTCATTTCCATACCTCCTTCCTAAATTATTATGTAGAGTTTTAAAAACGACTTCTATTATTATATCATATTTTGTCGAAAAATACAAATTTAACATAGGAAAAAGTAAAGTCTTAATATTTAGTTATGACTATTTTTTAATCTAGGCAATATTTTGTGATTAATTTGTTATCTTAATATTTTAGTAACCAACTCTCAAGGAGATGTTTTTAGAAATTCATATATTTCTTTATCTTCCAATATCCTTTCTTATTTGATCCAACTCTTTCTATTATTCCTTTTGTTTTTAATGTTGCAATTCCCCTTTGTACTGTTTTAGGTGTTATCCATAATTTGCTTGCTATATTAACTTGTGTGATTTCTGGATTTCCTATTATAATTTCAAATATTTCTTTTTCAATTTTGGTTAACTTTTCATAATTATTTATTTGGACATTTTTATGGACATTTATTTGGACATTTTCCCCTCTCATTTCTTCTAATAAGTCCATATAAATTAGAGAAGCGTTACATTTTACCATTACCCCACTTGTTTTTATCTCAATTTCTGGTATAGGTGTATTATATAATTCACATTCTTTCTTTATTTTTTCAAAACCTCTTCCCCAAGATTCTATAAATCCTGCTTTAAAAAATGTCTGTGCTATTAATGGATTGTATGGTTTTGAATAGTGTTTTTCAAATAAATTTTGAGATGCTAATTCTTCTGGAAATTTACCATCATTCCATACATATATTTTATCATCATAAATACTCACTTGAATTGGATTACTTTCTTCATATTGTTTATGATTAACACTATTTAGTAAAATTTCCCTAAATCCGTTCTCTAGGAAACATATATTCTTCAAGCCTTTGTATTCCTTCATAATGTATAAATGCTTTTAAATATTTTAAATATATCAAGTCTATAGCTTTATCTACTTGGAGTATTAAAGGTCCCTGTATCTCATCTTGATATCTTAAGTCTGCATCGTCATTTTCAAAAAATCCTATTTTTATATAAGAACCAATGACCCACTTATTTGGTTCTTTTCCAAATAATAATATAGCTGCCTTATTTAAATATTTTCCATCATACAATCCTAAATTTTTAAGTAATGTTTCATTATCAATTTCTACATCTTCACTTTTCAGACGTCCACTTTTTACAGCTTTTTCTCTGAATACTTTAAAAGCTTCTTCATTCAAATCATCAAAAGTAGCATCTTTAACTGGCAAATCTTCCCAACGTTTTCCTACTCTATCTAACATAAACTTATTAAGTTCACTACCTATAACTTCATGATTATTACTTCCACTTCTTAAATAGAATTTACCTTGGTAACTTATAGGCATTGGGTAATTATCTATTTTTATAACAATATATAATAAATTATTTTCTTCTTCTACTTTTACTTCTGGTATAATTCCCATAGTATCTTTTATTTTGTTTGGGATTTCCTTTACTAATTTAATAGCATTATTTATACCAATCACATTTCCTTTATCATCTTTTCCAATATATATAATTCCACCATTAGCATTTGCCATACCGCAAATCCATTTTAAATATTCGTCTTTCCAAACAACTTTAAATTCTATATCTTGATTTTCTATCATGTATAAACCGTTCCTTTCAATTACTTATATTTAATATTTTAACTTTCAATAATTTCATATGCAATTTTTTAATTATTTTTAGATGTTATTTCATAATCTATCTTAATCTAATTACCGGTATTATATCTGCATTTATCTTTTTTCCATTTTTGCTTATATATATCACCTTACTTATCCTTTTTTTATTGTAATTTTCTTGTTTATATCTTTTTGTTTCTTATTCATTTTTGTTATATTTTGTTTTAATATTAATTTCATATTCTCTCCTACTTCTGTAAGAATATTATATAATATAAACATACGTTTGTAAATATTTTTTACTCTACTTTTCATCGCAAATTTCGACAAAATTTAAAATTCCCTTTATTTTTGCAAAAATTGATTTTACCTAGAATGTAAAAAAAGATGAAATCGTATTATTACTTTTTTACAATTCATCTTTAAAATATGTGAAATTTTATACTTTCTAAAATCCTTCTATTTTGCTTTGTAAATTATGCTTCCATTTGTTTGCCTAAAAAACTAGCTGCAGATTGTACCAGTTTATATTCTACATTACTTATTTTTTTGTTATTGTCCAAAGAAAATAATATTACTGTCCCAATAGCATCAGCATCTGAAATAATAGGTGCTATTATTTGTGCCTTATACTTTGATGGATTTTCACCTTCTATTAATGGCATTGGCATATCATCATAAGTTGACCAAATTGCTCTTTCCTCCATTACATTTAATACATGCTCACTTATTGACTTAGCTAAATATTCTGATTTTGGAGCGCCTGATATAGCAATAATTGTTTCCATGTCAGTAATACATGCAACTAAATCAGATGTATTTGCCAAAGTTTCTACATAAGCACTAGCAACTTCTAGCATATCTCCCATAGGAGCATACTTTTTTAACACTATCTCCCCTGTTTTTTCTATAAAAATTTCTAATGGATCGCCTTCTCTAATTCTTAATCCTTTTCTTATTTCTTTTGGAATTACGACCCTTCCTAAATCATCAATTTTTCTTACAATTCCTGTTGCTTTCATTAAAAACCTCCTGAACGATAATTTAATAATATTATTAGTTATATAAAAATTTTTTATACTACAAATTTTTATTTAATATTAGTTTATAACAAAAAATCAAATACGTCACAGGAAATTTTTTACATTTTTTTGTACCATTAGAAAAAGTAGGCATTTTTTAAATAAAAATACCTACTTTTATGCTATTTTATAATCTTTTCTATATTAAATGCTAAATTATCAAGTAAAGCAAATTTAATAGTTTTTTCCTTATTTGTTCTATTTTTCTTTATAATTTCAATAAGTTTTCTTAAATTTTTACTATCAGCTTCTAATAATTCTTTATTTTCTTTATATCTTAACTGCATCAAATTTATAATATTATATAAATCATAATTAGGAGTAAGTAATAATTTCCCATATAGATTATCCATATCATATCTTGAAAATACTGGTAAATCTTTATACTCACCCATAATTTGTTTGTAAAATTCTGAAAGATTATCAGGTAAATTTTTAAATAGTTCAGAAGCTTTTGAAGTTGCCAATTCTTGTATTGCTCTTGCCTTAATATCTAAATATTCATTTTTAATTTCTTCAATATCTTTATCTTCAATATTGTAATCTACATCAACATCTATCTTACTTTCTTTTAATCCTTCGATTGCATCCATATTTTCTGATACAGACATTTGCATTCCAAGAATAAAGTTTTGCTTTAACTCACTAACTGGATAATCAATAAGTCCTAAAGTAATCAAGTATTTAACGATTGCAAATAATTTAACATGCTCTTTAAATTCTACCTTACCGCTTTTTATTTCTTCTAAAACCTGATTCCATAATAGCTCAAAATCAAAATCAGAAAGTTTCCAGTACTCGCCACTTAATAGTTTTACATATTTTTTATTTTCTCCGCTTCTTCTAATTCTAGAGCTATTTTTTGCCTCTTCCATATTATCTTTAAATAATCTTTCATCAAAAAATCTAGTACGAACATATACTTCAACAAATTTAAAGAATTTATACTTAGAAAAGTCATTAAGGAAATATCTATTGTCAAATTCTCTTAAATAAAATTGATTGTTATCATTTAATATTTTTGATGTAAATATAACTGAATTATATTCATCATTATTTGAAATAGATTTTAATTTTTCTTTACTTATATTTCCTGCCTTAATTTCAAAAGAAACAGCTATTGTAAATGTTAACATAGTCTTTAAAATATCTTTATCTATCATTGGGTATTCTTTCATAACCTCATTAAAGATTTTTTCAAAGTCATTTAATGCATGTTTTAATATTCTTAAGTTTCTTGTATTTGATTGTTTAAAAGCAGAAATTATAAGAGAAGTATTTCTTTTATAAAAATCAGATAAGTTTTCGTTATATGAATATTTCATTATCATACCACTTAATATATATGAATATTCTGGCACATATTCAAAAGTCTCACCTATAAGTTTTTCTTTTATTCTCTCATAAGCATTTGCTTTATCAAAAATATCTGATATTTTATCTTCTATTAGATTTGCAAGAGGCTTTTCATTTAATTTATTTGATTCATCCTCTTTTACACCTAGTAACTTTTTAGCTTTAGGAGTTAAAGCTCCTTCTTTATCTAATATATAAGTTGCTATTAAAGTTTTCATTTCTACATTATTATTTTTAAATTTAGTAGCAAGTTCTTTTTCATTACATATAAGAATTGTTTTTATACCATCATGCTCAACAAAATTATTTATATATCCTAATATATCAATAACATCAACATTTGCTCTTTCTAAATCATCAAAACATAATATTTTATCGTCAATTGAAAACATCTTAGAAAAATCTACTTTATCTGAACTAAAGCTAGTAGAACCAAATAAATTTGCCATATCAAGTCCTGTTTTTACATACTCAGGTATAACATTTCCTTCTCTAGTATCAACGAACTTTTTTAAAGTTTTGTTAATCATTGGATTAGTTTCAATAAATATCTTTTTACTTATTTCCTCTAGGCTATTAATACCATATAATGACATATATATAGTTTTGTAATTTTTCCCATCTGAATTTTTTATAGCCTCTAATCTACTTCTTAATTTATTATTCCAAAAATAAGTTTTACCACTACCCCATTCTCCATTTAGCATTACTGCATAGTCTGTGTATGGCTTTCTAATATAATCACATATGCATTCTATCAACTCTTCCATAGTATCACCTCAAACATATAGTAATTGTAACATATAATATAAAAATATTCAAACTTTTCTTGTCAATTTATGTAAAATTATATGCTATACTTTACAAAACAGATATTATGTTATATAATATATAAGGTAGCCATACATAAATATAAATGCAATTGCAAATATGGGAGGAAATGTAAGTGGAAAGAACAGTACAAATTTTTAAGGACTTCATTACACAAAAAATCGAAAAAGCAACCCTTAGCATAGAAGAAACAGAACGGCAAATTGAAGAGGTAAAGAGTATTAAAAAAGCTATAGAAAATAGTAAGGCTTCGAATAATACTTGCAATATTGCTTCTCCATCAGAATTAATGATAAAATACAGTCTTGAAGATATCGTTAGAGAATTTAATCTTTTTAGGTCTATTACAAACTATTCTTATTCTGATATAATTTCGTTTCTGGAAATGAAAAAAGCTTTGGATAGTATTGATATCATTAATACCAGAAGTTGCCTAAGAGGCGATCTTGGCAAATTGTTCAGATTACTTGCTGCTATAAAAAAAGTAGAAAACAAAAGAGATTTAGAACGGTTGCTGGAGAGCAAAACAGATGTTCCGCTTTACTTTTTGCAACATTTTGAATTTCAAATCTACACAGTTCTTGATGCAATTTCAAAGAACTATTCAAAGGTAACAAAGATTGGACTTGCAAAATTTTGTGATAGAATCGAAAATGTGTTAAATGAGTTATTGCCTTTATCTATAGATAAGTAATCATCTTTATTTTTGGTTTTAACTTATGACAAAAATGCCGATATTTACTAAAATATCGGCTTTTTATTATATTTTTTCTAATATTTTACTTGTAAGTCCAGTCATTCTATTTTTAGACTCAACATTATCTACCATAAAATTAATTATATTAGTACTACCAACAATAACTAACATTTTCTTTGCTCTAGTCATAGCAGTGTATAATAAATTTCTAGTAAATAATTTCTGATAGCCCGTATATAAAGGTAAAATAACATAATCAAACTCACTTCCTTGAGATTTATGTATTGTAACAGCAAAAGCATGTTCTAATTGATCTAATTCATCAAATTCATAAATAACTTCTTTTTCTTCATCAAATAAAACTATTAATCTTTGATTTAAATTATCCACTTCTTTTATATAGCCAATATCACCGTTATATATACCATCAAAATGCTCACCGTTTATTGAAAACTTTTTATCATAATTATTTACTATTTGCATTACTTTATCACCTTCACGAAATATCCTATTATTAAATTCTTTTTCTTTTTTGGAAGATGATTTTGGATTTAAAACATTTTGCAATAATGTATTTAACTCTATTGTACCAAGTTGAGTTTTTTTCATTGGTGTTAATACCTGTAAATCCTTTAATATATCTAATTTTGCAAAACTTTCAATTCTATATGATACAAGTGACGATATTTCAGCAAGTGTAGATTCAATACTATCTGTTTTTATATAAAATAAATCAGTATCTTTTGTTTTAAATTCAGGATATATTCCTTCATTTACTCTATGCGCATTTACAATTATATCACTCATGGCACTTTGTCTATATATTTGTTTTAAATATACAACATTTGTAGCATTAGAATTAATTATATCTTTTAAAACGCTTCCAGGCCCAACAGAAGGCAATTGATTTACATCTCCAACCATTATTACCTTTGTAGATGAATTTAATGCCTTAAATAAATTATTCATAAGCATACAATCTATCATAGAAGCTTCATCTACTATTACTACATCAGTATCTATAGGTGTAACTGGTAATTCATAAAACATATCTATATCATTATCATCAACTTTTGTAATCTCTAGCAACCTATGCAATGTCTTTGCCTCTTTACCTGTTGTTTCTTTTATTCTTTTTGTTGCCCTACCTGTTGGAGCACATAGCACATATTCTTTTTTAATATCTTCTAATATATCTATTATACATTTTATTATAGTTGTCTTACCTGTACCAGGCCCACCTGTAATTATTGTAATATTGTTGTTTAAAGAAGTAGAAATAGCTTCTTTTTGTTCATCTGATAAAACTATATTGTTTTTCTTGCTAACCTTTTCTATTAACTTATCATAATTTTTAGTTTTTACATTTTCTTTTGTCCTAATTACTATATTTTTTGCAATGTTATCTTCTGCTAAATAAAAACTCCTTCTAAATACAAAATCTTTATCATTCATTTTTTGTATATATAGCTTGTCATTTAATACAAGTCTAGTTATTCCATTTTCTATATCTTTTGTTCCAACTTCTAGTATATTTGATGCATATTTAACTAAATTTTCTTTTTCTACACATGTATGCCCAAATTCAGTTATTTTATTAATTGCATATATTATACCTGTGTCTACTCTTTCTTCACTATCAAGATTTATCCCTAGATTTTTACCAATTTCATCAACGGTTTTAAAATCTAATTTTTTTACAAAACTCATTAAACTATATGGATTTTGTTTTACTATAGTTATTGTATCTGTGCCTAACGTTTGATATATTTTATTTGCCGTAACAACAGATATATTAAATCCACTCAAATATTCTATTATATTCCATTTTTCCCATTCTTCATTAAAAAATCTATTTAATTCGTAAATTTTAGCTTCGTTTAGCCCTTTTATCTCATTTAATTTGCTTGGGGTATATCTAATAACATCAACTGCGTCTTCTCCAAATAAACCTATTATTAAAGAGGCTGTTTTCTTACCTACTCCTTTTACATTATCTGCTATATACTCAATTAAAGCAGACTCTGTTTTTGGTAATACTTTTTTGTATGTTGTAAACTTAAATTGCTCACCGTATATTTTATGAGTTGTCTCTTCTCCATCTAACTCAAGTTCATCGCCAACTTCTAAATCTTGAGTTTCACCTACTGCAGTTATATAACCTTTGCCACGTTTTAGTAAAATTACAGTCCAAGAATTAGTAGGATTTTTAAATATAATTGTTGCAACTTTTCCTTCTATTTTCATATTTCCACCCTTGATTTTTTAGTTTATTATATTACAAAAAGAACATTTTTTCAATAGAAATACAAAATATAAATAATTAATTAAAAATATCACATAATACTAAATATAAAGGGGGTTATTATATATGTATCCAGAAATACCAAGTTTAGGTAAAAAAGAAAAAAAGAAGAAATCGAAATTAGATTTCCAAAACAACATCAAGATAAACAACCATGTTCTGAAAGTTCAGCTACTCCATTACCAATATTTGATAACAAAGAGGGGAAAACTGGTAATAAACTAAAAGATAAGGTTGCTTTAATTACTGGTGGTGATAGCGGAATTGGTAAAGCTGTTGCCATACTATTTGCAAAACAAGGTTGTGATATAGCAATTTCATATTTAAATGAAAATGATGATGCAAATGAGACTAAAAAATATATCGAAAATTATGGTAGAAAGTGCTTATTACTACCAGGAGATTTAAGAAAAGAAGAAACATCTAAAGAAATAGTAGATAAAGTAATTAATGAATATGGTAAAATTGATATTCTAGTAAATAACTGTGGATATCAAGCACCACAAAATAGTATACTAGATATAACTACTGATCAATTATTACGCACATTTGAAACAAACTTCTTTTCATACTTCTATCTTACAAAAGCAGTACTTCCACATTTAAAAGAATGTTCATGTATAATAAATACATCATCTGTAACTTCATATCAAGGGAACGAAAGATTAATTGATTATTCTGCAAGTAAAGCTGCTATTACAAATTTTACAAAGTCAATGGCAAAATCTTTGGCATGTAAAAAGATAAGGGTAAATGCTGTAGCACCAGGTCCAATATGGACACCCCTTATATATGGTTCTTTTACAGATGAAGATGTAGAAAACTTCGGTTGTGATGTTACATTAAAAAGGGCCGGTCAACCTTTTGAAGTTGCTCCTGCATATTTATATTTAGCATGTGAAAATGATTCAAAATATGTAACAGGACAAACAATACATGTAAATGGAGGAACAATAATATAAAAAAGGGCAAAGAAAACTTTGTCCTTTTAAATTATTTATTTTCTAACACTTCTCTTGCCCAGTTCATTTGTTCTTCAGAAAATCTAGTTGAATCTAATGTTAATTTTCCGTTAATTATAAAAACAGCATCTCTATAATCTGGTAATTGATTTAATACAGTTATTATTTCTGTTATGTTTTTTTCTTCAATTTCAACTCCTCTTCCAGTATATGACACACTAGAAAAATCTGCTGAAAATTTGGATGGATCAAATTCTCCATAAGACTCATTATCCAAATCTGAAAAATATACATTTAGTTCTTCATACATATTCCTTATATTAGATTTAAAAGTAGCCTCATAAGCATTATCTATAGGATTATTACTGTTAAAAGATAATATTACTGCAACAGCTAAAATAGTAATTATTACTATAGTAATTGCAAGTACTATTAACGATATACCTCTTTTGTTACTTAACATATTTATCCCCCTCATTATAATTATTACTTTTCCTTACTTTTTGCTTTTAGAATTTTCTTGTTTTTTGCTATATCCTCTTTTGTCTCTATTTCATCAAATTGAACACTAAATTTATATTCAATTATTATTTTAAGTATTGCAAGTATTGGCATAGCAATTATCATACCAACAATTCCAAACAAAAGATTAAATACAATAAGTCCACCAATTACGACAACTGGATGTAAATTTACAGATTTACCTATTATATTTGGTTGTAATATATTAGCATCAATTATTTGTACAAGAAGTAAACAAGCAAATGTTACTATAGCAAATATAGGGCCACCTACTGTTAAAGCATAAAGGGCAACTATTAATTCTGAAAGTAAAGCTCCTATATATGGTATTAAATTTAATATAGTTATAAGGATTCCAAAAACAATTGCATAATCAAGTCCTAATATCAAACAAACTATAGTTGTTAAAATACCAACTATTATACTATCAAGTATTGTTCCTTTAACATAAGACATTACAGCAGCATCAATTTCTGATAACATCTTATATGTTTTTCCACCTTTTCCATTTCTAGAAAAAAACATAATTATTCTTTCTTTAAATTTATCCATATCTTTTACCATAAAGAAAGAAACTACAATTGTTGTACCTATAGTAACTAAAACTGAAAATACACTTTGCAATGTTGATATAGAATAAGTAAGTATATTATCTAAATTATCTAATATAATATCTTTTGATATTATTTCATTAAAATGTTTTATATTTGCATCAATATTTAAATTTTCATTTAAAAATGGATTTAATTTATCTACTATGTCATCATAAATGCTAGGAAAATCTTTAATTAAATTGCTAAACTGAGATATAAAAATTGGAACAATCATAGAAAACACAACTATTATCAATCCAAATATTAAAATAAGAGATAATATGGCAGATAAATTTTTACTAAGTCCAATTTTTCTTAATTTATTTGTAAGTGGTGTTGAAATCCAACAAAGTATAATACCTAAAAAAACAGGTGTTAATGCAACAATCGATTCTATTATTTTATCCAGCATACCTATATTTTTAAGTAAAAAATATATTGCAACAGCAAAACCAAAGTACATCATGAAATTTAAAAACTTAAAATCAAATTTTTTATCTTCTATTTTCATTACTTTCCCCTTTAAACATATCTTATATGTATAAATTATATTCTATATAACTTATTTTGTCAAATATTATTTAGTAATATTATATTTAATATATCTATTATTATACGACTAATTATGTTCATTTATATATCTACAAAATAACAAAATATATAATAAAAAAATTATATATACTAAAAAGAGAATCAAAAATGATTCTCCTTTACCCTTTTTATTTAAGAACTCCATACAGTAGTACCATTTGATATATTCCATGTATTATTACTATAAGTACAAATATACTCCCTACCACCACTACCTAAATTAGATCTATAACAATTAACATCAATGTTTATTGTTTCTTTTTTCTTCTTTCTAATATTAAAAGTGATTTTAACTCCTTCTAAGGACTCATCTTTTAAATCTATACCATTACTTTTGTAAATCACTTTGTTATATTTTCTACAATAATCTAATATCTCTGTTTGTGCGTTTTCAGAAAGAATGTTGTTATTTAATGGATCTATAAAAGAAGTCGTATCTATTGATATATAATTATCGCTTTCATATACACTATTTTCTAAAATCTTATCAATTAATTCTTCATACAAATTGATTGCGGCAATTTCATTTCCTTCGTTTTTTTTGTTGCAAAAAATTATAAAAACTACACTAAGCAATATAATAATTAAAATTAATACAATTAATAATATAAATATTTTTTTATTCATAATTTCACCATATAAACTTATTTTTATTATAATATATATTTTATCTAAGTTCAATAAATGGTTTTAATTTTTGGAAAATTAATAAAAAATAATAACCCTAATTAGTATATGAAGTAGAAAATATTACATATAACTAATCAGGGTTATTTATAAATTATATTTTAAATTTAAGCCTCTTCCATTTCTTCAGTAAATTGACTATTATATAATTTTGCATATGCACCATTTTTAGCAAGTAATTCTTCATGTTTACCACGTTCAATTATTCTACCATGATCCATAAATAATATTACATCTGCATTTCTAATAGTTGATAGTCTATGTGCAATAACAAAACTTGTTCTACCTTCCATAAGCTTATTCATAGCTTTTTGGATTATTTCTTCTGTTCTTGTATCAACATTACTTGTTGCTTCATCAAGTATTAATATTGGAGAATTTGCAACAATAGCTCTTGTAATTGTAAGTAATTGTTTCTCACCTTGTGATACGTTATTTGCTTCTTCATTTAATACAAAATCATAGCCACCAGGTAAAGCTTTTATAAAGTGATGTGCATGTGCAAGTTTTGCTGCTTCATATATTTCTTCATCAGTAGCATCTTGTCTTCCATACCTTAAGTTTTCTTTTATTGTTCCATTAAATAGCCATGTATCTTGTAAAACCATTGAAAACATAGTTCTAAGGTCATCTCTTGTCATATCTTTTGTAGATACTCCATTTATTCTAATCTGACCTCCATTTATTTCATAGAATCTCATAAGTAGATTTACAATTGTAGTTTTTCCTGCACCTGTAGGTCCAACAATAGCTACTGTTTCACCCTCATTTACAGTTAAACTCCAATCTTCGATTAATTTTTGACCTTTTTCATAACTAAATTCTACTTTATCAAATTCAACTACTTTAGCTTTTCTTTCTATTTTTACAGGAGTATTTGTATCTGGTTCTTCTTCTTTTTCATCTAATATTTCAAATACACGCTCAGCAGCTGCAACAGCTCCTTGAACTAAATTTAACATATTAGCAGTTTGACCTATTGGTTGTGTAAATTGATGTGTATATTGAACAAAAGCTTGAATATCACCTATTGTCATCTTTCCATCTATAGCAAGTTTAGCACCTAAAATACAAATTCCAACATATCCAAGATTACTAATACCATTTATAATTGGCATCATAAGACCAGATAAGAATTGTGATTTCCATCCACATCTATATAGTTCATTATTAATTTTTCCAAATTGTTTTATTTCTTCATCTTGCATATTGAAAGCCTGTATAACTAAATTACCAGAATATGTTTCTTCTACTTGACCATTAAGTTCACCAATTACTTTCTGTTGTCTTATAAAGTACTTTTGTGATATTTTAATTATACCACTTATAAATATAAGACTTACTGGGACTATTAATATAGCAACTCCAGCCATACTCAAACTTATTGAAATCATCATAACTAAAATACCGATAATAGTAAATACTGATTGTAATATTTGAACTATAGTTTGTTCAAGTGTACTACTTACCATATCAACATCACTTGTAACACGGCTTAGTATTTCACCATGAGTATGTTTATCAAAAAATTTTAATGGTAATCTATCTAATTTTTCATCAATTTCTTTTCTTAAGCTATATGTAACTTTTTGAGCAATATATGCCATACTTCTAGTAGATATATATGTAAATAATGCACTTGTAAAGTACATAGCAAGTATTATCAATAATATTTTTCCTATATAGTTATAGTTTATAGTTGGTTCTACAGTTAATGAAATATCTCTTGCAATAACAGGTAATTTTTCAGCTACATCAGCAGATATTAAATTCATATCAATAAGTGTTTGTATTGTAGCACCTTCTGGGATTTGATTTCTTACTTGTTCAGGTAAATTTGCAAGATAACCTTGAATTTGTGAATATCCAACCTTTTGTATAACATTATTTCCAAGTTCTGTTGTAGCTTTACCAAGTACTTTAGGAGAAAGTGTTGATAAAATAGTAGAACATATTAATACAAATACAACTAAAAGTATAACTTTATTATATTTTCCAATATATTTTATTAATCTTTTTAAAGTTTTCGAAAAATCCTTTGGCTTATCTGCTACGCCAGCAAATCCAGGGCCTTTACCCATTGGACCACCATGATGTTTTCTTATATCTTTTTTATTTTCCACCATTTATCGCCTCCTCCTCAGTAATTTGTGATAATACAACTTCTCTGTATTCTTCACATGAATTATACAATTCTTTATGTGTACCTTGTGCAATTATTTTACCTTCATCTATAAATAATATTTTATCAGCATTTAAAACAGTACTTACACGTTGTGCAACTATTACAACAGTAGCACCACTTACATTTTCCGCTAAAGCTTCTCTTAACTTTTTGTCAGTTTGGAAATCAAGTGCTGAAAAGCTATCATCAAATAAATAAATATCAGGATTTTTTACAATAGCTCTTGCAATAGATAATCTTTGTTTTTGTCCTCCAGAGAAGTTAGTTCCTCCTTGAGCAACAGGAGCATTAAATTTCTCATCTAAAGAATTGATAAAGTCGTAACTTTGAGATATCTTAGCAGCTCTTATCATTTCTTCTTCAGTTGCATCTTGTTTTCCATATTTTATATTGCTTTCAATTGTTCCAGAAAACAATACTGATTTTTGTGGAACATAACCCATCATATCTCTTAATTGTTCAAGTGGTATATCTTTTATATCTACACCACCAACTTTAATAGTACCAGAAGTTATATCATAAAATCTCATTATAAGGCTAAGAAGACTAGTTTTACCTGAACCAGTTCCACCTAGAATTGCAACTGTCTGACCTTTTTCAATTTTAAAGTTCATATCACTTAATACTGGTTCATCACCATCTAAATACTTAAATGTTGCATTTATAAATTCAATTTCACCTGGTTTTGTAAATTTCTCTTTAGGAACAAATTCTGTTTTTTCTTTTATAACAGATTCTGTATCTAAAACTTCATTTATTCTCTTTACTGAAACCATAGCTCTTGGTATCATAACAAATAGCATTGTAACGGCAAGTATTGAAAATAATACTTGTATTGCATATTGCATAAATGCCATCATATCACCAATTTGCATAGCTCCATCACCAACTAAATGAGAACCAAACCAAACAACAGCAACACTAGACATATTTATTACAAACATAACTACTGGCATTAGTATTGCCATTCTATATGAAGCTTTTAAAGATACTTCATATATATCTTTGTTTGCTTTGTCATATCTTTTTCTTTCATAACCTTGTGTAGCAAATGCACGAATTACTCTTACACCTGTTAGTTTTTCACGTATAACCTGATTAATTCTATCTGTAAGTTTTTGTAATTTTGTAAATAATGGTAATATCTTTTTAGCGAGTAATATAATTGCTACAAGTAATAATGGTATAACAATTACAAATAAGAATGATAATTGTTTATTCTTTGATAATGCCATTATAATTCCACCTATACACATAAGTGGTGCTTGTACCATCATACGCATAGACATTAAAGTAAGTTGTTGTACTTGAGTAACATCGTTAGTAGTTCTTGTTATTAAAGATGATGTAGATATCTTCTTATACTCTGTTAATGAAAATTTTTGCACTTTACTATATATTGCATTTCTAAGTTTGTTAGCAAAACCTGCTGAAACTCTTGAAGCAACGAAAGTGGCACTAATAGCACATGCCATAAATCCAAGTGTAACATATAGCATATATCTACCATATCTAAACACTTCATCTAAGTCTTGCCCTACTATACCATTATTTACTATACTAGACATTAAATTTGGTAAATATAAACTTAACATAGATTGTGTAAATGTTAATATAATACCAAGTATAATCATAGGGGCAAAAGGTTTTAGGCATTGTAAAGTTTTCTTCATATATTATTCTCCTTTCTTTCATTAAAAAACTGCTTTGTTTTTGTTAATAATCTTATGAATTCTTTTGTATCATCTTCACCCATATATTCTATATATCTATTTATATTATTATATAAATTGGTATGAGCTTCATTTGTAAAATTAATACCTTTTTTGGATAATTTTAGATATATATTTCTTCTATCCTCTTTTACTATTACTCTTTCAATAAGTCCATCTTTCTCAAGAGATGAAATTAAAGGTGTAATTGTAGATGGTGCAAGTTTAATTCTATCTCTTAAAGTAGATAACAATATTTTGTTTTCTCCTGTTTCTAGATATATATCATGTAAAATAAATAGTACAAGTTTTTCATTATGAGTATAACCATCAACTTCTATAATTTTATGAAATTGTTGATTTTTTATACACATAAATGTGTCCATAAGTTCATTAGCAAGTTTAATATTTGGCATATCCTACCTCCTGCAAATAATGTTTTGCAATAGGAAATATTTTAACACAGAAATAATTATTTGTAAATAGTTTAAATGTGAAAATTTGATGAAATGTATTTATAACAATAAAATATATTTTATATACCAAATGTATAAGATTTGAATTATTTTTACTAGTTCTTAAAATGTTTTAAGCAGAAGACTTGACATAAATATTTTTTTTTGCTATAATAGTAATATAATTTATACCTTTAGGAGGGTTTACATCATGAAGACAAACGAAAAAAGAAACACAATTGGTACTCTCGGATTCCATTACGCTGATGGAAATACAATCATCATTGATTACATTCGGAAAGTTAAAACTTTAATATTAGGATGTATTTACGCTTGCTTCTTAGATAATGAAGATTATGTTTATATCATTAAGAATGATAATACTCACTCCGTGTATAAAGCAGGTTTTGGTTTCATTATTATGGGCATAAACGCAACCGAAATTGTTGAAATGAATATGAAAGACTTCATTGCAGCATTAAAAATAAAGGAAGACTGGTTTTTTCTGAATGTAAGTGGAGAACTTACTGAAGTTACTAAGCTTATGAAAAATCTTGATGACTTTATACCTTTGAGAATATGTGAAAATGGAAATATTCTTATAAAAAAGCCTCGTGAAGAAACCTACAACATTGTATCTCCAAATTTCACTCCTCTCTTTAAGGAGGATTTAAGCCTAATTGGAGATGAAATTGATCCTTATGCGATTTTAGGTGCTAGAGATGAGAATTATATTGATTATAATATATTAGACACTAATAGTGGTAAGTTTGTATTCAAAAAATGGAAGTGGTATATTTTTAGGACAGACCGCAATGACTACCTTGTCTGGAATTCCCCTACAGAATTGGAGATTTATGACGAGGGCTTAGTATTAAAAGAAACAAAAACCTTTAATACAGAAGAGGCTGCTATGTTCATCGAGTACGATTTTTAATTAAATAGGGTGTCACTTTAAATTAAAGTGGCGCTCTTTTTTTATATAATTGTAAAATAATTTAAATTATGATATAATAAGTGCGAAAGGAATTTTGTTATGTACAATATAGGAGATTTAGTTGAAATTATTAATACTAATTTAATTGGAAAAATAATAAGAAAAAATAATAATATCTATACTATAAAGATAATTCCAAACTCTAGTATTTTAAAAACTAGTGAAGATAAAATTAGATTATCAAACAAGAAAATAGATAACAAAAATAATGTTAATATAAAATATACATTAAACAGTGATGATTTTAATGAAGAAATAATGCTTAGACATCAAACTGTTGAAGTAGCATTATATAATCTTGATGTATTCATTAGTGATGCTATAGCTCATAGAGCAAAACGTGTGAGAATTATACATGGTAGACATGGTGGAATTCTTAGAAAAGCAGTTCATAAATACTTAAGTTCTAGTCCATATATAGATAAATACCAGTTAGCAGATTACTTTGAAGGAAGTTACGGAGTTACCATTGCATATTTAAAAGAAAAAAATTGACCACATATGTAAACACATATGTGGCCTTTTGGATGCTAAATGTTGTTACGCTAACCTATTATTCTTTTTACCTTCTATCTCCTCCATCTTTCCTTCTGAATTTAAGACCATATAGGTCTTATCTCCGCATACGACGATATCGCCGTACTGAACAGGAATCAAAAAATGCTTGTTCATTCTTTTAATCCTGTTTGCTCTATCGAACACCAGGACATCTTTTCGATTAGGATTGACCCCAAAGAGCTTTCCCCTTCTTATAATCAGTCCTTCTTCTCTTTTTGTACCATACTCTCCCCTATTAAAAAACTTATAAGGGAGATTTGCTCTAAGGCACTTAATTGCAAGTGACTTATCGCAAGTATACAAAACAGTATTTTTATGCTGTCTTACATACTCGTACAACTCATAATCTGCCGGGTCTTCATCCTTAGGGACATTATCGGGGACAAAAGATTCGGCTACCAGGTTTACCTTAGCTCTTCCATCTAAGATCATATGGAAAAGACGACAAATCTTTCCATTTCCTCTCCTTTCGTGATACGCCAGCTGCTGGTATACCTCAGGAAGGATAACTACATTTGACATATCCCCTTCAAGATTTGCAATATGGAGAATATATGAGGTATCCCATACCTCCATTACTTCTTCTTTATTCTTGTTTACCTCCAGAATAACCGGTTTTTCAATCGGCTTCTTCTTTTTCTTACCACTTGCAGCAATAAGCAAACACTTAAGCCGCTTTCTGTTTGCCTCAGAAAAGCTGGCAAACTTTTTCTTGTATTCGGACTCTGTAAGCCCAAAATACTCAATCAGCTCCTGCCGTGTCATACCGGACTCTGCAAGACGGATTGCCTCTCTAATGCTAAAATACTTCTTTGCCATAATGCCGCTCCTTTATATAATATTTAGAAAGATGAATAAGATAATAAAGAAAAATAAACTTTTAGCTAGTTTGTTTCATTAGTCTTTATTTAAATCCTAATCATCAATCACTACTAATATATATTATATCACATTTTTATATTTATGTCAACTCATTTTTAAAAAATAAAGAATGAGTGCTTAACCCATTCTTATATAAATATTATCCCTTTATACTATTTCTTCTCTCATTTAAATATAACTCTAAAGCTCTTTCAGGTGTATGTATACCTGTAAAAGATTTAATAGGTGCAAATTCTCTTTCTCTTTTAACACTAAGAAGAAGTATATTATCAAAATATGGGAATACATCAAATATAAATTGCTCATATTTGTATGTATTAGGTGATTTTGGCATAATTTTAACACCCTCATCATTAAGATAATCATTCTTCTTTTCAGCTAAATGATAAGGTAAGTCAATATTTGCACAAAGCTTTAACGAATCAATTGAAAAAAGATGAGCAAGTATGTTTATCTCTTTATATAAATATTTTCCGTTTTCATCTTTCTTATCTTCCATTTCCTTTGTAATTCTCTTACTAGAAACAATAGATGGTTTTCCATCTCTTCTTGCAAAAACCCATTCATCCTTTTCGTTCTCATTTTTTGTAATTGTTTTAGATGCAACTTTACAATTTCCGATATCACAAAGCCCAATAAATAGAGGATCTACAGTTTTTAAGAGTATATTATCTATACCTCCAATAAAAACATATTTAATTCCTTTTTTCTCCATATCTTCAATTAAACCATATCTTTGTAAAGAAGAAAAAACATCACCATTACCATTTGATACTTCTTTTACTTTATATGCTTTATCTAAAATTAATTTTGAGTTAAAGTCTAAAACAGGCAATGTATCTTGTTTAAAAAATGTTACATTCTCTTTACCATATCCAAAATACTTCTTATCTTCAAAATATACTTTAGTAATACTATCATTATCTGGACTTGTCATTATATACCAATGTATTACCGTATTATATTTAATATTTGCTATTTGCAAAGTTTCACATTGTATCTGAAATAAAGATTTTTTGGGATTAGTTTCAACTTCAAAAAATCCCTTTGGTAAGCTAAGTCCAAGTCTTGTTCCCTGACCTCCTGCAAGAGTTATTACAGCAAGTCCTCCATTTTCTATAATTTCTTCTCCTTTTTTAACATATTTACTTTTAATATATGATGATAACTTTGTCTCTTCAACATGTTCAAGAGGCGTAATTACCGCATCTGTATATGATACATCTTTTTGAAATTCATTATATAACGATATTAATTTTTCAAAATCAATATTTAACACTTGATCAAGTAGTAACTCTTTTTCTTCCTTTGGTAAAGTATTATAAAAAGCAAGCACTTGCTCTTGATTATATTTTTTTAAGAGTTTAACTACACTTCTATATTTATTCATATTTCACCCTCTAAATATATACACTAATAAGGCCAAGCAGAACGTAACATTTGTATTGAATCTTCCTTACCTGGCATATCTGATTTTCTTAAATTTTCTATCTCTTTTTCTATGTCGTATGGAACTCTTACTAAATTAATTGAAATTCCACTTAAACTTTTTGAATCATATTCTCCCTCCAATATAATATATGAAGCCATTGTAGAAAATTTAGATGTTTCATCTACTTCATAATCATTTAACATCTCAGTAGGCGCACCAACACTTCCAGGATTAAAAATTGTTTTATTTTTCCATCTAAAAATATTTGGCGTATGTAAATGACCATACCCAATCATATCTGGTATTTTATCATCACTAGTTTTACCTATAAACTCTGTATTTTCGAATAACTTATCTGGGCTTGAAATTTGTATATCTTTATACTTAGTATTTATATTTTTAAACATTGGATTAAAAATATGTGACAAGCTAAATGGTGATGAATGAAAAAGTCTTATTAGATGACCACTCAAATAAAATTCATACATAACTGGTAAATTATATAAGTATTCAGCTCTTTTTTCACCAATTCTATCCCTAGTCCAAAATCTTCCTTTTTTTATTTCTGGTGATGAAATAATTTCATCACAATTGCCTTTTAGTACTACTTCACATTTTTCTTTTATCATATCTATTACAAGATCAGAATTAGGCAATTTAGCAGTAATATCACCTAAACAAAATACTCTTTTAATATTTCTTTTTTCTATATCATCAAAAACAGCTTTTAATGCTGTAATATTACCATGTACATCCGAAATAATTGCAATTTTTTCCATAATCTCACCACATCTATATATTTTATTATATAGTATGTAATAATTTTTTTCAACTATTAATCGAGTAGAGTAGAAAATTTTATTAAATAAAATTTTCATCCCCTCTCACACCACCACATCGTGCCGTTCGGCAATGGGCGGTTCAATTTATAAGTTTATTTCAAGCTAGATAGTAATCTAAAGCAAGGACTAATCCTCTGCGTTTTAGATTATTATTTGGTTTTTGTAGTCTTTCTTTCGAAATAGCCGTTTGCAAAATTTGTGAATGTGCTACAAATGTATATCCTCTTCTACAATAGGCTAATCCTCTAGCATTATTTAGTGAAAGTCCACATTTGACTAGGTTCTTTATTTGGGTCTTTGGTGTTTTCCACTGTTTCCAAATAATTACTCTAATTCTTGCACGTAAGTGTTCATCTGTGCGTTCTAGAAATTTCTTCATTTTTCCAATCCTAAAATAATTTACCCAACCTCTAATAGTCCAATTTAATTGTTCTATTCTTCTGTCTAGTGACATATTTTTACTTCTATTTGTTAGTCGTTTTAATGCTCTTTGAAATTTCTTTTTACTTTCTTTATGGGGTATACATTCCCATTTCTTCATTTTGCAAAATCCAAAACCTAGATATTTTAAATTCCAAGGTGTGCATACTTTTGTTTTTGTTATATTAACTTTTAGTTTTAGTTTATTTTCAATAAATTTTGTTATTGATGTCATTATTCTATTTGCTGCCTTTTCACTTTTAACTAAAATTATTGTATCGTCTGCATATCTTGTAAAATGTAAATTTCTTGCCTCTAATTCCTTATCTAGTAAATTAAGCATAATATTTGATAGTAATGGTGATAAAGGTCCTCCTTGTGGTGTTCCTATTGTAGTCTCTTCATAATTACCTTTTATCATTACTCCTGCTTTAAGAAATTTATTTACCAATGAAACTACATTTCCATCTTTTACTACATCACTTACTAGTCTTAATAATCTGTCGTGTGGCACATTATCAAAGAATTTCTCTAGGTCAATGTCTACTATCCATTCATACCCGTCGTTCATGTATTCTAGTGCTTTAATTATAGCTTGTTGACAACTTCTTTTTGGTCTAAATCCATAACTGTATTCACTAAAATATGGTTCAAACATTGGAGCTAATACTTGCACCATTGCTTGCTGGATAATTCTGTCTAGCACTATTGGTATACCCAATTTCCTTATTCCACCATTTGGTTTTGGTATTTCTACTCTACGCACTGGCTGTGGTTGATATTTACGATTATACAATTGCCATACAATGGTAGCCTTATTTTGTCTTATGTATTCTGCTGTTTCCTCAATTGATAAATCGTCAATTCCACTTGCTCCTTTATTTGCTTTAACATTTTTATAGGCCTCATTTAAATTGTTTCGGTCAAGTATTTTTGTAATAATATCTTCTTTCATAGCTTGTCTACTTCCTTTCTTTTCGTTATCTTGCAATACCATCTTTTGGATTACCCATTTAAGATACGCTTAAACCTATCATCTTTATTTATTCTGATTAATTGCAAGAGATTTCAAGATTTTCATAGTCTTATAAATTGTTCGGTCCTTCGGATAATAGTTCCTACTATGACCTCTGCTGACTTCCTATAATTCGTTGTTACTACTGATTCGTTTATAGGACCTCATGGGATAAGCCATAACTCTTTCCTCGTTTACTCTCTTGATTTACTCATTAGATTTACGTTTGTCTTTTGGACTTCGTTGTATTCTGGCAACTTATCCGTCTAATAAGCCTTAATATCAAGTTCTTATTCATAGAGCCACGATTTCGCTATTGCTTCTTTTCACACTCCATTACTGGTTTATGCTTTGCAAGTTGCTATTGAGTTCGCGACAAATACGTCTCTTGGGACTTTCACCCTAGATTTATGACATGCCCATCATACAGAAAAAAGAGTTAAAGAAAAACTTTAACTCCTTAACTTTTAAATATTTACAAAATTAGAAAGTTGTACTTAAACGCACATAAAATGTGCCGTTAGTACCTATTGCGTAGTATCTCATCTCCCTAGTACTAGACCTCATGTACCACACAAGAGCATCAGAATATTGAGACGATGACCAATAGTTGTAAGTAAGTCCGGGTAATGAATTATTTTCTGTTATTCTTAAATTATCTCCAAATGCTCCCCATTCACCTCTTGATGGAACAAACCAACCTTCTGCTACTTTATTTTGGATTACTCCCCACACATCTAAGGCGTCATATATATCACCGTTTACCAGCATTTTGCGCACCATATGCGCTATTATTCCACTTTTTCACCATTGTCTCTGTATTTCTTCTTCCAGTTCCAAAGTCTATCGAAGTCGCTGTTGCATAATCACTCATATTTCCATGTGCATCTTCATACCAAAAATACTCTAATCCATTTCCATCATTAAATGATTTTAATGCCATTACATAAAATCTATCTTCTCCATCTCCATCTATTGCTGTTAATACATCTTTTGTTCCAAAATCTCCTTTATAATTTGTTTGACTTATATAATAATCTTTTGTATTTGTTTTTGCTGTGTAAGAATATGCTCCATTTGCATTAGTCCATTGCCCACTTTTAGAAAAAGCTAAATCTGCATATATTACTCCATCTACGGTTCCATTTCCATCTACATCTGCATAATATCCTATTTTTTCTGTTTCTTTATCTATTGGTATTTTATCTTCCTCTTCTGGTGGTGTCACTACACTTTCTCCCATTATCTCTTTAAACCATTTTTCTTCTTTTTCTATTGTTCCTGTATATACTAACTTTCCATTTTGTACTTCTACTTTACCTTCTAATCCACTACTTTTTATACTTGTTAATATTTCTTCTATCTTTGGGGTTGTTGTTTCACTTAAGTTTAATTCTTCTGCTTTAAATCCTCCTAATGTATCTGCTGTTTGTTTTGCTATATACATTGTTAATTCTGATTGTAATGTTTTTACATCTGATTTAAATGTTGCTTCTTTTGCATTTTCTATTGGGTTATTGTTATTTAATGTTAATATTACTGCTGCTGCAAGGATTATTATTACTATTATTGTTATTACTAATGTTATTAGACTTATTCCTTTCTTTTCTTTCACTTTTTTTCCTCCTTCTTTTGGTTCATTATGGTTTTTTACGTACAAAAAGCCAGCTTAAAATATTTCTATTTTAAACTAGCTTCTCTATATATTTTTCTTTTTTTACAATTTTTACCTCTTCTATTTTTTCATTTTTTAATAAAGAACTACTTGTGTGTGTGTGTGTGTAGTTCGATGCTGTTTGTACGTCCTTTTGTTACCATAATTTCACCTTTTCTTTTGTTTTATACATTTATATTATATTACAAATTATTTTTATTTGCAAGTTATTTATTTATTGATAAAACTATTTTATTTTCATCTTTATATATATTAGTTCCAGGCATAGATATTACTACCTTATTTAATATATAATATTGTGAAGGTGGTAAACTATTTACCTTATCACTGCTTATATTAAAATACCAAAAACTTTCATCTTCAGTTAATACTAAATCAATACTTTTTCCTTTTTCTTCTAACTCCATCAATTCTTTTATAATCTCGCAGATTATAAATATTGCATCATTTATTCCACCTTTTATATAACTTGCAGCTTTTAAAGAAATTTTAGTATTTAAATTTATTCCACTAGTTCTTGATTGATTTTTTAATACTAGCGATATTATATCCATAACATCTTTATCATCCATAATATAATCAGTATTTTCAGTAGACTGATTTATTATTGAAGATAAAACCTTATCAACCCTTTGTAATGATTCTTTATTTCCAGTATAATATTTATTTAATTTTTCTAAATGGTCTTTGCTAAAAGTCTCATTTTTTTGTTGTATTAACATATTTGTATATTCAAGACTTGCACCAACAGAAAGAAGATTTGACTTTATTTCCTGTGCAACTCCAAATATAAGTTCACCAATTGCTCTTGTTTTATATTTAGTTAATTCTATTTCACTTTGTTGATTAAATATTTTAACAGCAGATATAAGCTCTAAATTTAATCTATCAATACCTTCTGTTTTATCATGATAATTTTGAATATTTAGTTTTTTCATTGTTTCAATTGGTGGCTTTTGTCCAGAAAATCCAGTCTGCAATATTATAATTATCTCTTTATTAGTCTCTCTTATTTTATTTATAACTTCTTCACCATTTAATTCTGGCATAAAATAGTCTAATAAAGTTATTTGATATTTATTTGTTTGTAACATTTCTAAAGCTGTTTTACCATCATAAGCTTTATCTACATTATATCCTAATTGCTTTAAAAAGGAATAAGTCATCATCATATAATCTTCATCATCATCAGCAAGTAATATATTTATATCTTTTATAATATCTTCATATCTTCCCATTTATATCAATCCCCTTACTATAATATATATAATAGCATGAAAATAAAATAAAGTAAAGTCTATTTAAAACAATTTAATTTAATTCATTTGGAAAAATTGGTTCACATGTTAAATTAATTTTAAGATTCTTAAATATCCTTAATTCATCTTCCTTTAACATACAAGTAGAATGTGCTTCACATCCTTTTAATTTATCTATATTATTTAGTGCTTTTACAATTATGGAATTTGTAACAGAACATATACTAAGAGCAATTAAAACTTCTTGTAAATTTAGACAAGTTTGTTTTTTATATATTGTTTTTTCTTTTAATTTTAGTATAGGATCAAGTACACTTGGTGATAATAAAAACATTTCATCTGGTATCTTAGTTAACTCTTTTATTGCATTAATTATCAAAGAACTAGCAGGACTTAATATATCCGTTTTTTTGCCTGTAATAATTTTTCCATTTGGTAATTTTAAAGAAATTACATCCTTATCTTCAAGTTCTGCTTTTTGTAAAGCAGGAGCAACAACGTCTCTATCTTCAATTGAAAGATTTAATTCATTCATTAAAACTTTGATAGACTTTGGAGCATCCTCATCTACTTTTTCTTGTTTGTAATCACATAATGCAGCATAATATCTTCTTATAATTTCATCACAAGCAGCTTTTTTTACTACTTCATCATCTATAATACAATCTTTTACCATATTTACTCCCATATCTGTAGGTGATTTATATATATCTTCTCCAGTTATTTTAAATAAAATATTCTTTAAAATTGGAAAAGTCGAAATATCTCTGTTATAATTTACCGCACTAATTCCATATGCATCTAAATGAAATGAATCAATCATATTAACATCTTTTAAATCACAAGTAGCAGCTTCGTATGCAACATTTACTGGGTGACGAAGTGATAAATTCCAAACTGGAAATGTTTCAAATTTTGCATAACCTGCCTTTATTCCCCTTTTATATTCATGATAAAGTTGTGATAAACAAGTAGCAAGTTTACCGCTATTTGGGCCAGGAGCAGTTACTACAACAAGTTTTCTAGTAGTTTTTATATACTCATTTTTTCCATAACCTTCATCACTAACTATAGTATCAATTTCTGTTGGATATCCTTTTGTAGGAGTATGTATATATGTATTTATTTTCATCTCCTCAAGCTCTTCTCTAAATTTTTCTACACTTGCTTGTCCAGTATATAATGTTATTACTACACTACTTACAAATATTTTAAGTTTTCTTAATTCTTTTATTAATCTTATTAAATCTCTATCATAAGTTATACCGTAGTCTGCCCTTATTTTTTTCTTTTCAATATCTCTTGCATTTATACAAAATATAACCTCTGCATCATCTTTAAATTGTCTTAATATTTCAATCTTTGCATTTGGCTTAAAACCTGGTAATACTCTACTTGCATGATAATCATCAAACAATTTTCCTCCAAATTCAAGATAAAGTTTGCTATCAAACATTTCGATTCTTTCTCTTATTTTTTTACTTTGTACATCTAAATATTTTTCGTTATCAAAACCAATTTTCATAAAATCACCCCATACATAATACTATGATTATATTACAATGATTTTTTCATTTCAAGCAATTTTTATTTTATTTTCCTTACAATTTTATTACAAAAAATATGACAAAATATGACAAAAAAATATATGTAAGATATAACTAGCAAGTTATTTTACATATATCTTAAATTTAAGGAATAAAATTTTCAAAAATAATTCCATCACATAGATTTTTTAATCTTTCATACTCTTCTTCATTATTTATAGTCCAAGCAAATAGATGGATATTAGAATTTTTAATTCTTTTTATTAATTTAGGATTAATATTTTTGTAATTACAAGCTAAGAAATCTAATTTTAACAATTTATCCGCAAAACTTAAATTATTTGTTATAGATATTAAAAGCCTTCTGAGTGTTGAGTAATCTTTTGTAGTAAGTAAGCCTCTTGGAATTGACTGTGCATTATTTTTAAACCATAATACATTAAAAAGATTAAAAGATTCTATACAAAATTTACCATTATACTCTTTTAATACATCATATAACTTTTTTTCTATACCATGTGAAAATATACCACTTTTTATTTCTATAACTAGTGGAACTTTACCTAAAACTGTGTCAAGAACTTCTTTAAGTGTCGGAATTTTTTCATTAGTATTTAATAAATTTACACTCTTTATATATTCTAATGTTGAGTCATATACCCTTTTATTTATCCCTGTAAGCCTTAATAAGTTATCATCATGAAATACAATTAAATTACCATCTTTTAAAATTTGTACATCTAATTCTATCGCATAACCTTTTTCTATTGCCTTGTTAAAAGCTTTAATTGTATTTTCTACTATTCCCTCTTTATTGTTATATAACCCTCTATGTGCAATTAATTTATAATCTTTTATATCCATAAATACCACCTATATCATATATATTTTATCATATTCTTTTTTATTTAACAAATATATTTTTCATAAATTAGCTTGGCTAACATATATTTAAACTATGGAGTGATGAAATATGAGTAATAGATACCCTTTTGAATTAAAACCTTTACCTTATGAATATAACGCATTAGAGCCACATATTGATGAGGCAACAATGAAACTACACCATGATAAACATTTAAAAGCTTATGTTGATAAGTTAAATGAAATAGTTGGACCATATCCTGAATTTCATAATTGGTATTTGGAGACTTTTTTATGTAATATACATAGTCTTCCAAATAATTTACAAACGCCTATTAGAAATAATGCTGGTGGTGTATATAACCATAATTTGTTTTTTAGCTTATTAAGTAGTAAAGATACAAATTCTATACCTATAGGAAATCTAGCAGAAAAAATAGAAAAAGATTTTGGCTCATATGAAAATTTTAAAGAAAAATTTAAAGAAGCAGCTTTGAGCAGGTTTGGTTCAGGTTATGCTTGGCTAGTAATTGATAGGAATAAAAATCTAAAAATAATAACTACAGCAAATCAAAATACACCACTTGAATTAAATCTATACCCTGTACTAGTTATTGATGTTTGGGAACACGCTTATTACTTAAAATACAACAATAGAAGAAATGAATATATTGATAACTTTTTTAGTGTGCTTAATTTTAAGAAAGCAGAAGAATTATATAACAGATTTTTTGCATAAAAATTTTGGGCTGTAAAAAAATTACATATAAAATAATAGTTAAGTTTAAATTTCAAACTTGACTATTTTTTTGATAATTTACAATAAATTATTTTTATTCTCCGAGCAAGTACTGTATTTGTATACCTTATGTAACATCGAAAAAAGAAGCTAGACCTTTTTAGTCCGCTTCTATTAGTTCTATTTCAGAATAAACGACATCTATAGGTTAAAATTTATTATTGTTCCTTGTTTTACCATATTTCTTTTCCTTTTGCTTCACCCCAGTCAATTTCTACTGACTCATACTCTCCATTATAATCCTTAAAAAGTTCTTTAAGATTTTTTCTGTTTTTTTGCCTTTTTGGTATCCTTACTCCTTGGCTATTCCCCCATTTTTGAATAGTAGTTCTCATTTTTATCAACTTCTTTTGTATATACATAGTATATACAAAGAGTAAAAGGCTCAAATTGGTGTTAGAAGATTCCTTTACTCATATTTATATTTTATCACACTTTTTAAGAAACGAAAATACCATTTCTAAAATTACTTTATCACCAGTCTGAAATGAGTATTAAATTTTTTCTAATACTCATTTATTTATATATTATCTTTTAAATATCTTATATAATTCCCTCCCATAATTTTATATATACTTTCATCATCATATGAATTTTCTTTTAATGCATCTTTAATCTTATATATATCTTTAACATTATTTATACCAGTAGGTAAATCTTCTTTTTCTACTCCATCAAAATCAGTACCAATTGCAACATGGTTTATTCCAACTAAATTTACAATGTAATCTATATGTTTTACTATATCATAAATAGTAACATTGTTATCTCCTAGAAAATCTTTACATAAACAAATTCCTATAATTCCATCTAATTTTGCTATTTCACATATTTGATTATCACTTAAATTTCTAGGATGATTTTTTATATTATATACATTGGAATGAGTGGCTAAAACTTTCTTTGAAATATTAATTATGTCATAAAAAGTATTATATGAAGTATGCGACACATCAACTATAATTCCAAGCTCATTCATAACTTTAATACACTCTTTTCCAAATTCAGTAAGTCCTGTATCTTTTTTTGTAAGTGCACCACATCCAAGTAAGTTATCGTTATTCCATGTAATACCCATAACTCTAATTCCTTTTTTATATAACCTTACAATATTTTCTTTATCATTACCAATAATTCCTCCATTTTCTGTAGAAAGTAATATTCCTAAAGTATCTTTATCAATGTTTTCTAAGTCATTTTTAGATTTTATTATTTCTAAGTTATATTTTTCTTTTAATATGTTATACTGATTGTAAAAATAATTGATTACATTATTTCCATACCTATATCCATTATTTATATTATCTTTTAATATTTCATCGTTTATAAATGTGGCTAGAAATTGCAAATATGGTTTCTTAGCTATTTTTATATTAAACATTAAATTTATATCATCTAAGTTCTTTTTTTGCTTATATGCCTCATTTAAGCTATCACAATGTCCATCTACAATTATACCTTTCATTATATCACCTATTATATAATATGTAGTTATTATTAAATTTAGAAAAAAGATGACTAGTATAAACTAGTCATCCTACTTTAACATCTTTTACATTAACTTCTGTTATTGCCCCAAAATTCTTTCTATTAAAATCAATTGCCCTAAGATTAACACAATAAATTTCTTTTGCGTTATTAATATTTCTTGTAAATTCTACATCGAATCCATCTTCTGCAATGCGTCTTATAACTTCATAGCAGCAATTAATCCCTATAATAGAAATTAATGATGGATTTTCTTTTTGCTTAATCTTAATACATGCTTTAAGTTTATCATATTGAGAATTTACTACTATGTCTCTAGCTTTTTTGGCTTTTCCAAAAGTACTATTTTCCCAATATATGTTATAAATATCTAAATTAGGTAAGTAACAATCCTTTAAAATCACTTCAAAGCCTTCTTCTTTTAAATACTCTATAACTTCCCGACATAAGAACCTCATTCTTGTTTGAAGTCTTAGAGAGTCAGTAGCAATCTCAATAAACTTATCTGCAATATTACATTGCTCTTTTACTATAGCATTCCAAGTTTCTATTTTTTCCATTACTACTCCTCCTTAACTATTTATTAATAATACATTTTTTATAAAGCTAAATAATGAAATTATCCCTATTTTTTTCAAATTCTTTGTTTTTATTTTATCACCCATAGTTTTAAAAATCAATATTTACAATAAATAAATCGACAAAAAATGACAACCAGTTTTTACTAGTTGTCACTTATGTTATTTTTCTCTTACATTTACTAAAGCTGCTTTTACTTCTTCAAGTTTTCTTAGTATTTTTAATAAATCATTTTCATCTGGATTATTCTTAATCTCAGCCTTTACTGTATTAGATACATCATCAACATCTTGTTTTAGATAAGATAACATTTCAAGTATATCAAATCTAGTAGATTGATATTTAGGCATTACACCTTCAAGTAATTTACCATCTGCTGTATAAGTTTCTTCAAAGTCTGGAATTATTGTTTTTATTCCAAATTCTTCTTCAATAGAAGCTTTTAACGCCTGTTGACCACTATATTCTCCATGTACTAAGAATATATTACTTGGTTTTTTATTCATTTTTCTAATCCACTCTAAAAGCCCATTTTTATCCGCATGACCAGAGAAAGCATCCAAATATCTTACTTCAGCATTTACAGCTATTTCTTCACCAAATATTTTTACAATTCTTTCACCGCTTAAGATTCTTTTACCCAAAGTTCCTTCGGCTTGGAAACCTACGAAAAGAATTGTACTTTCAGGTCTATATAAATTATGTTTTAAGTGATGTTTTATTCTACCAACTTCACACATACCACTAGCAGATATTATAACTTTTGGAGATTTATCTTCATTTAAAGCCTTAGACTCTTCTGAAGACTCTACAAAATGTAAATTAGAAAACTCTAATGGATTGTCTCCTTTTAAAAGATATCTTAGTGCATCTTCATCATAATATTCTGGATTTTCTTCAAATATCTTAGTTGCACTTACAGCAAGAGGACTATCAACATATACAGGTATTTTTGCAAGTTTCGCACCAATTTCTGTTGTTGCCGCATATTTATTTATTTCATATAGTATTTCCTGTGTCCTTCCTACAGCAAATGAAGGTATTATTAAATTTCCGCCTCTTTCATAAGTATCAATCATTATATTTATAAGCTCACTTGATTGGTCTTTAATTTCTCCATGTAGTCTATCTCCATAAGTTGACTCCATTACTAAATAATCAGTACCATCAATATATGTTGGATCATTTATTATTGGCATATTTAGATTACCTAAATCACCAGAAAATACGATTTTTTGTTTTTTACCGTCTTCATTAACATATAACTCTACAATTGCTGATCCTAACATATGACCTGCATCAACAAATTTAAAAGATATATTGTCATCTATAATAACTTCCTCATTATACTCGACACCTTTAAATAATTTTAAAGAATCAATACCATCTTGAGCAGTATACATAGCTTCATTTTCTTTTTTTCCTGCCCTTTTTCTTTTTCTATTTACCCATTCTATTTCCTTTTCTTGTATATGTCCACTATCTGCAAGCATTATACTACATAAATCTAAAGTAGCACTTGTTGCATATATAGTTCCTGTATAACCTTGTTTATATAACTTCGGTATTCTCCCACTATGATCTATATGAGCATGTGTTAATACAACAAAATCTATAGAATTTATATCAAAAGGAAAATCTTCATAATTTAATATTTGATCTGTAAGTTTTCCTTGAAACATACCACAATCTATTAAAAATTTTTTCCCGCATGCATCTACTAAATGACATGAGCCTGTTACAGACCTAGCAGCACCATAAAAAGTAATATTCATATTATCAAACCCCTTTAACCATATAATAATTGTATAATAAAACAAAATAATTTTCAAGTAAACTTAAAAAATTAAAGCATAAATGACAAAATATACTATCCTATAAATATAGGGTTTCTTGTAACTACCATATTAACGCCATTTTTCTTTGTTTTACTAAATATATTTATTTTCTCATATAACTTATTATAACTATTAGTATTTAATTTAGTCTTTACAATTATATTAACTCTAAACTTATTATTAATTTTCTGTATAAATGGTGCCTTAGGATTAAACACTTTATATATACCTGTATTTTCACTATTTAAAATATTGTATAATCTATCTATTTCAGACTTTACTAAATAAAAATTTCTTCCACTTATCTCAAATAACACAATATCTATAAATGGAGGATAACCAAATTTTTTTCTATGCTTAATCTCTTTTTCATAAAATTCAATATATGAATTATTTATAACTGCATTTAATATATAATTATCTGGATCATTAGTTTGGATTAATACTCTTCCTGGAAGTTTTGCTCGTCCAGCTCTTCCTGATACTTGTGAAATATTTGAAAAAGCTCTTTCAGATGACAAATAGTCATCCATTCCAAGCATTGTATCTACACCTAATATTCCAACTAGGGTAACATTTTCAATATCATGTCCTTTACTTATCATTTGTGTCCCAATTAATATATTTATATTCTCATTTTTAAATTTATCTAATATTTTTTGATGTGAATCTTTAGCAACAGTTGTATCAGCATCCATTCTTAAAGTGGTAACTCCTGGAAATATTTCCTTTAATTCTTCTTCTAACCTTTGTGTACCAATTGTACTACTAGATATATTTTCGCTTCCACAACAAGGACATTTATGTACATTTCTTTCAACATGTGAACAATAATGACAATGTAATAAATTACTAGTTTTATGATAAACAAAAGCAACATCACAATTTGGGCACTTAAATATATACGAACATTCATTACATCTTAAATATGAAAGATATCCTCTTCTATTTAAAAATATCATCGTCTGCTCATTTTTATCAATATTTTTCTTAATTTCTTCTTTTAATCTTAAGCTAATATCAGAGGTATTTCCTAAAACTCTATCATATTTCATATTTACAATTTCAATTTTTGGCATAACAGCAGTACCTGGTCTATTTTCCATTGTAACTATATCCATTATACCAGCTTGTGCTTTATAAAATGATGATATTTCTGGTGTCGCAGAACCAAGTATTAAAGTTGCATTATTCTCTTTACATATATATGAAGCAACTTCTTTAGTTGAATATTTAGGAGTAGTCTGAGAATAATAACTTCCATCATGTTCTTCATCTATAATTACAAGACCTAAATTATCAACTGGTGCAAAAATAGCAGATCTAGCTCCTATTATTATATCAACTTCACCATTTTTTATTCTTTTATACTCTTCTTTTCTTTTAGAAACTGTCATTTTACTATGAAGAATTGCTATATTATTTCCAAATCTTGATACAAACCTATTAACTGTCTGGTAAGTAAGAGAAATTTCAGGAACAAGTACTATTGCCCTTTTTCCTTTTTCCAAAACTCTTTTTATTACTTGTAAATACACTTCAGTTTTTCCGCTTCCAGTTACTCCAAACAATAGACATTGTTTGTATTCATTACTATCTATATAACTATTTATTCTATCAATTGCAAATTCTTGTTCGGGTGTTGGCTTTTTAGGCTCTGTAGGTGAAACTTTAAATTCTGTTAAAAAATCTGGCTTTATGTCCACTTTTTCTAAAGTAATATATCCATTTTTTTCTACTGTATTTATAACCTGTCTAGATATCTCTAAACCATCGATAATATCATTTATTAACACATAATCATTGTACATTAAAAAAGTTAATAGTTTTATATGTTTAGCACTAGTTATAACATTATTTTCTATATCTTCCATAATCTCTTCTTGATTTTTTATAAGCTTTACTAACGTATTTTGCTTAGTATTTAAGCTTTTTTTGGTATTTTTAGATTTTGTACCGGGAGGTAACATTAACTTTAATGCATCATATACATTACAAAAATACAAAAAAGAAATATATTTTGCAAGCTTTAATCTTGACTCATTTATATATGATACTTCGTCAAGAATCTCAATTATCTCCTTTAACTTGTAATTATAACTTTTTAATTCCTCAGCTGTTTTTTCTTCTATTTTTACAATTATTGCTTCTTCATCACTTCTGCCTTTACCAAATGAAACTAAAACTCGCTTACCTATTTTAATATCCTGTTCCATTTTTTCTGGCACAAGATAATCATATACTTTATTTAAACTCTTTACAGACGTATTAATCAAAACTTTAGCAATTTTCATATTATTACCTCAAATATATTATACTAAACACTAGTTTGCATGTCAAGGAAAGAAAAAAACATTTCAAGGTATTATCCCTGAAATGTCCATTTCTCATTTCATATCTTTATATCTATTTCCTTTTCTATAAATTTCACTTAAAAGTCCTCCCAAAAAGAATATTGAAAGCACAAAGAAAACAAATATAAATGTATCAATTCCTCCTATCTTGTTAGTAATAAATAAGATTAGAGATACAAAGCCTGAAATAGCAAATGTAGATGTTAGGTTTACATTTCCACTGATAAGATAGACAAATATCTTAACCACAAAAAATGCAATTAACCCAAGCAATGCTACAATATTTACGATGAATCCCACCGGTCTTTCCTCCTTAATTATACATTGGATTTTATTTACATTATGTTAACATTATATCATACATATCAATATTAGTCAATATTATATCAAGGCATAAATATAACGCTCCATGTTATTTGGAGCGCTATATTTTTATTATTTTAATCTTTCTTCTATTAATTTTGCAATATCATTTGCTTTTTTAGTTATATATTCTTGATCTTTACCTTCAATCATAACTCTAACTAATGGTTCAGTTCCAGATGTTCTAATAAGGACTCTTCCATTTCCAGCAAATTCTTCTTCCACTTCTTTTATTTGCTTAACGATTTCTTCATCTTTATCAAAATCATACTTTCTATCATTACTTACCTTAGCATTTACAAGGACTTGAGGATAAATATCTATAATATCACAAAGTTTAGATGCACTTACTTTTTTCTCAAGTATAATTTGTAAAAGCATTAATGAAGTAAGTATTCCATCTCCAGTTGGATTGTAGTCTAAAAAGATTATATGGCCAGATTGCTCACCACCGATATTATAACCATTTTCTAGCATCTCTTCTAACACATATCTATCTCCAACTTTTGTTTGTATTAGATTTAAGTTATTATTTTTAGCATATACATTTAATCCAAGATTACTCATAACAGTAGCTACAATCGTATCCTTTGAAAGTTTGTTATTTTCTTTTAGATATTTAGAAGAAACAGCAAGTATTTTATCTCCGTCAATTAAATCACCATTTTCATCTATTGCAAGACATCTATCTCCATCTCCATCATATGCTATACCCAAATCATAACCATTTTCAAGTACATATTTTCTAAGTCCTTCTAAATGTGTAGAGCCACAATTATCATTAATATTTACCCCATTTGGTTTATTATTTATTATTGTAAAGTTAATTCCTAAATCTGAGAATATCTTTTCAGCTATTTGTGAAGTTGCACCATTTGCAGTATCTATAACTACTTTAAAATCTTTATTTGCATTTTTTAATAAGCTGTCTCTAAATATTCCCTCTATAAAATATATGTATTCATATACAAGTTCTTCTCCTGATTCTGAAATACCTATATTTTCATTGACAGCTACAAGTTCACTCATCTTGTCAGAATCCATTACTTCTTCTATTTCTTCTTCAATAGAATCTGGTATTTTCATACCTTTATTGCTAAAATATTTAACTCCATTAAACTCATATGTGTTATGTGATGCTGATATAACAACACTTGCATCTGCATTTAATTTTTTGGTTAAATATGCAACAGCAGGAGTTGGTAATACCCCTAAAGTTTTAACATTTGCTCCATAACTTAAAAAACCTGATATCATAGAGCTCTCAATTAAAGTACCAGATATTCTAGTATCTCTTCCTATAAGAATTGTTGGCATATGATCTGTATGTTTTGATAAAACATATGCCCCAGCCTTAGCAACTCTAAAAACTAATTCTGGTGAAAGTTCTGTATTTGCAATTCTTCTAATACCATCAGTACCGAAATATTTTCTCATAAAAAACCTCCTAAAAATAACTACTGTTTATCTAGCCATTTAAAATACTCTTCTTTTATTTTATCGCTTGTCTCTTTTGCTGTCATATTAGTAGTATCTATTACTAAATCGTAGTTTGACATGTCATCTTTTCTGATACCATAAAGCTTAAAATATCTTTCATTTTCTAAATTATATCTTTTTATTATATCTTGTTTTTGTTCTTCTATAGTATTAAAACTTTCAGTTGCCTTTCTTTTTGGATCATTAAAGGCTCTTTTTGCAGAAACATCTATATCTACTTTTAGATATACCTTAAATGAATGTGGAACAGCATACCAACCTAAACGAGCATCTATTATTAAATTATCATTATTTTTGGCATATTCAGCTGCACTTTTTTCAATTTGAATATCTATCTGTGGATGTGATTCTAGATATATGTTAAATTCAGTTATTGACATGTTTTTTTCTTTTGCAAGAGCTCTTACATAGTCACCATTTCTATATATAGTATATCCTAAATCTTCTTTTAATAATAACGAAACAGTACCTTTCCCACTTGCTAAATCTCCTGCTAATGAAATTATATGCTTATTTACCATAATTACTCCTCAACAATATCTTTTACTTCATCACTAATTATATTAGAATTAACAGTTTTATCTACATATTCACCGTTTATTAATACTTTTACTTTACCAGAAACAATCTCTTCTGATGCAACATCTACTGCATCATGTATATCTCTATCTCCTTCTATTAATCTTCTGTTTTCAATACTTCTAGCTCTTTTTGCAATAGCTAAAGCTGATTGATATCTATTTCCAGCCTTTGGCATAATTTGTGATATATTTGGATTTGCTAACATAATTAAACTTCCCCTTTCAAAACTATACAATATATTTTATCACATTTTACTAATTTATACAACGATTTTTAGTTAAATTTACTACACTATATGTAACTTTACGTTATTATAGCATATAGACTTAAATCATATTTCATATTTTATTACTTCACAATTTTTAATACCAAAACCTTCTATTACTTCCATTCCTTCAGGAATCCCCTCAAAATATATTCTAACTGCAACAGCTACTCCACCATGTGTCACAAGTAATATATTTTTCTCACCATATTCATCTTTTATTTTTTCGATAAAACCATGCACTCTATGAAATAAATCTCCCATACTTTCAATACCTTCGTAATTAACATTTAATTTATAATTAAATATTTCTTTAAAATTAAAATCATACTTAGTTTTACCTTCAAAGTTTCCAAAAGTTCTTTCTTTAAGTTCATCACAAATAATGATAGGTATATTATTATTCTTTGAAATTATCTCAGCTGTTTCTCTTGCTCTTTTTAAAGGTGATGAAAGAATTAAGTCAATTTCTTCATCTTTTAGCTTATCACTAGTTTTAATTGCTTGCTCTCTTCCATTATCATTTAACTCTATATCTGTTATACCTTGTATTTTTCCTTCTTTATTCCAATTTGTTTCTCCATGTCTGGTTAATAATAATTTCATAAAACCACCTCAAATAAAATATTTTTTATTATATCATAAAATTAAATAAAAATATAGTATATATAATCAATTTAATGTAACATTCTGTTTAATATACTTTTAATCACTATTGTTGACATAAATAAAGAAAAGTGGTATAATATTTATAGTATTGTTTTATACCAAATATATAATTATGGAGGATGTAAAATGAAAACAATTGCAATCATGGAAGGTTCAACTGAAAGAACTATTAAATCTTTTATGGAGATTTTCAAAAAACTTTGTTTATCTAATGATAAAGTTAGATATGCAAAGGTTTACTACAATGTAAACGAACTTATCTCCTACGAGCAAGATCCCTTAACATTTCCGCTTACGATATACACTGATGACTACGTATTCTGCCTTGCAGATTGTACCGCTGGTTATGGTGGAACCGGTCCACAAGGAACAGTAGAAGTTTTAAAATACCTTGACATGACGTTTGATGAAAATGAAATTTATCGGCGACGTGAAAATGGTATTACAAATCTGTTAATTAGAAGATAGAAAGGATTTATATATGCAAAAGATAAGTATTAGAACTGGAAACACAAAAGACAGCGTTAAAAGAGCAATAGCTGCTATCAATCGGTGGGGAAAAAAAGGAAATATTACAGCTTGTATTAATTATGATGCAAGTAAAATAAATCCAAATAATCCCAAGACATATCCTTTACAAATCCAAACAGGAGATGTTAGGTTTTATATTACAGATGTAAGTGCTGGATATAGAGGAATAGGACCTCTTGGTACTATTGAAATATTAAAAGCCTTAGACATACCTGTAAATGATCAAGAGATTTTTTCTTGTTCATATAAAGAGTACAAACTTTACAAGGAGGAAAACATAATGAAGTATAGCGAAGTTGCAGCAAAATGGTGGAAAGATAGGCTACTTGAAACAGATTTTTCCAAATATAGCAATGGTGAAAAATCTGATACTAGTGACATTTTAAGCAAACTTGCTGTTGCTAGAGCAAAGTATGCAAACGTTTCAGAAGAAAGCTTAAATGAGTTTGTAAAAAAGCTATCCAATGAAATTGAAAACGAAATTGAACGCTACGGCAACACTTCCCTTTGCAGCGACTATGGTCCTACAGAACTTCTTTTAAAAGTTGCTAATTACTGCAATGTTCCGGTAGAGCTATTCCCGTGGAAAACAATCATGAGAATTACTCGCTCTGAAATTTCTGTATATGTTAACGGGAAAAAGGAAGTAATCTTTAAAGTGTAAGTTTAAACTCCCCAGAAATCTGGGGAGTTTATCATTTAAAATTCACATATAGTTGTTATTCCACAAGGTAAAAATACATTAGAATTTTTTTGCTTAATACCTATTTCATCAAATGAAATATTTTTTATCTTTTTACTTATCTCCATATTTAAAACATTGGATATAACTGTACCAGATAAACCACCTGTATATGTATTTACTATAACAAATAAAGGATTATCACTTAGCAAATTAGAACAAAGCTCAATTAAATTAGAAAAATCTTTTTCTATACTCCAAACCTCACCTTTTGCTCCTCTTCCATAAGAAGGTGGATCCATAATTATAGCATCATATTTATTACCGCGCCTTATCTCTCTTTTTATAAATTTTATTACATCATCAACAATATATCTTACTGGTTTATCCTTAAGTCCACTAGATATAACATTTTCTTTAGCCCAAGTAGTCATTCCTTGTGAAGAATCAACATGGCAAACACTAGCCCCTGCATAAAGACATGCTACTGTAGCACCACCAGTATATGCAAAAAGATTTAAAACTTTAACCTCTCTACCATTTTTTACTTCTTTAGAAATTTTGTTAATCATATAGTCCCAATTAGTAGCTTGTTCTGGAAAAAGTCCAGTATGCTTAAATCCCATCGGTTTTATATTAAAAGTTAAATCTTTATATTTAACTTTCCAAGAGTCATTTATTTTTTTTAGTCTTTCCCAATGGCCTCCACCTTTACTACTTCTTATATATCTAGCATGAGCTTTTTCCCATAGCTTAGGATTAGTTTTTTTATTCCAAATAATTTGTGGATCAGGTCTAATTAATATATAATCTCCCCATCTTTCAAGTTTTTCACCTGATGCCATATCAAGTAATTCATAATCTTTAAAATCATTACTAAATCGCATAATATATACTCCTTATTCATAAAATCTATTAGGTGTTAAAATGAAATTATACAAAACATATAACATGAAAAATATAATAAAATTTATACTATTTATAATTACATTACTTATATTACTTATACTGTCAAAGCAAAATTTTGAATCAGTAAAGGACAGTGTAATTATTTTTATAACTAGTGTACTTCCATCTCTGTTTCCATTTATATTCTTTACAGAAGTAATTTTACATACTAATATAATTGATATCCTATCACGTATATTTGGAAACATTATATCCAAAGTATTTAAAGTAAATAAAAACTCAACCTCTGCGGTTATTATAGGTTTCCTATGTGGTTTCCCAATGGGTTCAAAAACGGTAAATACATTATATATGCAAAATAAAATATCAAGACGAGATGCCAAAGTTCTACTTAGTTTTGTAAATAATTGTAATCCTGCTTTTATACTATCTACTGTGGGAATAGCCGTATTTTATAACATGCAAATTGGAATCATATTACTTATATCACATATATTTTCATCTATATTAATTGGTGTGATATATTCTAGAATATATCATAATGATATTATACACGAAAAAACTAATTTTTTAAATACTTTTAACGAAAAAACAAATAAAAGGCTAAAAAACTTATCTACCTTTGAAATAATAAAAATGTCCATATTGAGTGCCTTTAAAACACTTGCTAATATTTTAGGCTTTATAATCATATTTAATCTTTTATTTAATATTATATTTACTATATCTAGCAAAGCAAATATAGACAGTAATATTCTTAAATTTATATCATCTATATTTGAAGTTACAAAAGGTGCACATAATATTAATAACATGTCAATTAATTTAAATGCTAAAATTTTACTTACTTCATTTGCACTTGGATTTAGTGGATTATGCATAATATGTCAAGTATATTCAACTGTTTGTGAATCTAAATTTAAACTTAAAGATATTTTTATACCAAAAGTTTTTCATGGCATAATTTCATGTTTTATTACATATATTTTATTAAGGTTTATAACAATATCTGATGTAACAACTGTTAGTGTATTCTCAAATATTGAGGAAAGTCAAGTTACAGATTCATATTTTTCTAATATGAAGTTTTACTATTTAATATCTACACTACTTATTATCCTTTCTCTTTTGATATATAGAATTATACTATATATAAATAAAAAAAGAAAAAAAAATAAAAGTAGTCTATTAAAATAGACTACTAATATCAAAGAAGGGGGGTAAACTAAAACGTTTACATTAGTATTATAACTCAAAATAATTTTTTTATACATTTTTAGGAGGTATTTTAAATGGATAAAAATCAAAACTTTTTTGACCCATATAATTTTACTATGCAACAACATATTCCTCATAATACAAATATGCCACCACAAGATATGAATCCTGCAATTGATAATCCAATTAATCCAGCAATGTATTATGAACAACAGTATATGTATTACAGATACTTAACTCAGTTACTTGAATATAAGATGAAATTAAAAGAATGGGAAAAAATGAATAACAGTAAATAAAGAATATGCTCTAAATCAAATATTGATTTTAGAGCATACTCTTTTATATTAACTTTTCTTTTACAGTTTGAACAAAACTATGTTTTCTATCTGTTAACTTTATCATATATGAATTTGAATATCTAATCCTTATTTTTATATATTCACCATCATATATTTTCTTTCCATCAGCAATAATCTTAATCTTATCATTGTTAATGGAGGTAAGTGTAACAGATATTCCTTTTGGAACACAAATACTTTTTGGTAGACATCTTAACCTTCTATTAACAATTGCCTCACTTGGTGTCATCTGCATTGCTTCAACACCCGGAAACATTACACTTCCTATGGAAGAAATATTATGAGCAGTAGAACCAGTAGGACTACAAAAAATAAGTCCAGTACCTGCAAAATTTTCAAGGAATTCGTCAGCTACTTTAACATTGGTTTTAAAAGTTTTATCCTCACTACTTAAAATGTCAAATTCATTTAAAGCATAATGCTTTGAAATTTTTTCTTCAGTTACAAGTTCAAGATAAACAAAGTTAAGTTTTTGCTCAACATAGTTTGGAATGTTAGATACAAACTCCTTAGCATCTGTCACCTTAAAATCTTGCATAAAACCTAAAGTTCCACAATTAACTCCAATATATTTTGCAGTTGTATCATAGTCTCTACTACTTAACCATTTTAATAGCGTACCATCTCCACCAAATCCTATTACTAAATCAGGTATTTGAACACCATCTTCAATAATTTTATAACCTGATGAGATCAGTTCCTGCCGTACTTTCATAGAAAGGTCTAACGCATTTCTTTTTGCATTGTTAACATACATTTGAACGTTTTTAAGCATTTATCTTACCTCACCTTCTATAATAATTATTATATACTATAAAGTCCTTGTTTTCTAATTAGATTAACAGTACAAAGTTTGCCGGTATTTATTATACAATATATTATTTTTTATTGCAAATATAATGATAAAATTTATATAGAAAAATGAGTTGATTTTATTTAATCAACTCATTTTAAAATCAAATTACAATTCCACCATTTGGACTTATAACCTGCCCTGTTATATATGTAGCTTTATCAGAAGCAAGGAATAACACCACTCCTGATATATCTTCTACTTCTCCAATTCTTTCAAGAGGAATCTCTTTTCTAAATTCTTCAATATCTTCTTTAGACAAATCCTTCATCATATCAGTTTTTATAGCACCTGGTGCAACCACATTTACTCGTATATTAGATGGTGCAAGTTCTTTTGCTAAGGCCTTGCTCATACCAATAATAGCTGCCTTTGAAGTAGAATAATTTACTTCTAATGATGCACCTACCATCCCCCAAATTGAAGAAATATTAATAATTACTCCATCTTTTTTATTTAACATATAATGTTTAAGTGCAGATTGCGTTACATTAAAGTTTCCTATTACATTAACATTAAGCATATTAATAAAATCTTCATTTGTTATATCAGTAAAAAGTTTATATTCACAAATACCAGAATTATTTACCAAAACATCTATACTATCAAATCTAGATATACAAAATTCTACCATCTCATCTACTTTTGCTCGATTTGATATATCAGCCTGATATATTTCTACATTAGAACCATTTTCAAGTAACTCTTGCTTTAGTCTTAAAGCTTCATTATGTGAAGAATTATAATTTATTAATACATTATATCCTTCTTTTGCAAAATCTCTTGCAATCTGTGCACCTATCCCTTTTGCAGCTCCTGTTATTAATACAGTCTTATTCATTAATTTAACTTCTTTCTCCTCTACTATATTGTCTTTGCTTATCTTGTAATGAACTACTAGGAGACATAGAAATTTCATCATCTGTTCTTACATTAGCTTTCATTTCTAAAGCAAAATCACTATTTGCAACATTTTTTACTCTATTTGACTTAGTTTTGGCAAATGTATTAAATGAAGCATGCACATCTCTTCTGCTTTGTCTTCCAGGAGTAAAACATTCTGCTACTCTACCAAATACACCGGCTCTTTTCATTTGATAACTTAAAGACTTAAGACTTACTCTTTTTGCAAATTCATCAATTAATATTTGTTCTTCTCTAGTATAATTATCTGGATTATCATTAAATGTATCTATAATCTTTTTAATATCACTTAATTGTTCTTCAGATAATTTAGAAAAATCACCTTCAGCTAAAGCAGAATATGCATCTGCAACACCAAATTTATCAAATAATAACTCATCAAGTTTTAATGCTTTAGCGTTATCTAATCTACCAAGATCTTTTAAAGTAGCATCTAGTAGTTTATTAACATTATGTCTTTTCCACATAGACATTTTACTTGCCATATCAATTAAATCACTATATCCCATGCCTGATAAAATTCTTTTACGAGTCTCGGCGTCAATTTTACCATTCTCAGTTAATCTTTTATACATATCGTCAACAAGTTGTTTTGTTGTTCTACTATCTGTCTGTGTTTCTATAGCTGGAGCCGCAACTACTCCGCCAGCCCCACCACCTTTTACCTGTTGTTGTTTTTCTTCTTTTGCTTGCTCTTCTGCCTTTTCTGGTACATCTACAGAATCAGTTAAATTTAAATCTATTTTATCTTTTTTAAATTCATTAATCAAATAAATTTTTTGTTCTTGTACTCCAGTACGTGCTTCCATTTGTTTTCTTCGAAAATCTAATAATTCATTCTGACGAGCTGTAATATCTGCATCTGAAACAAGTTTAAGCTTATTTGATTCTAAGTTTCCTTTAAGTTCAGCTATTTTATCTAAAGTAGCTGTTTTTCTTTCCATTGTACTTTTAATAATGTTATAATTTACTCTATTTTTATTGTTATTATTACTTTCATTTTGATTATTTAAAGATTCAATTTCCTTATCTATAGACTCAACAGTCTCTTCATATGCTTTAATTTTAGCTTCAATAGCCGCATTTTCTTGTTGTATTTTAAGATTTTGTTCTCTATCAGTTTGTAATTCTACCCCAATTTGTTCAAAAATTTCATCATTTCCTTTTAGTTCATTTTCTCTAATTTTAATTTGATCTTCTACTAGCTTTGCCAACCTTCTTACTGCTTTTAATCGTTGTTCATAATTAAACATTATACTTTTAAGTGTATCACTAGAAGCCCATTCATTTTCATTCTCTAAAATATAATTTATTTTTTTAGCAGCGAACTTTAGATGATTAGGATCACCACCTAATTCTGTAACTAAAGGATCTAAAAAAGCATTTAATTCATCATTTGCTGCGTCTCTTTCGGCAATTCTTTGATTTGTAGCATTTAAAAATTCTGTATTATCTGTTTTAATTCTACTTTTATCTACTGCCATATTTATTCACCATCACTTTCTACAATTTTTTTATATAATTTTTCTATAGCTTCTATATTTTCATTACATTCTTCAATTACTTCATTATTTTTATCAATCATATCAAAAAGCTCATCAATCTTTTCTAATCCCATAATATACACCACCTATTTAATTTCTTTTCCTATATCATCTCTAGTTCTTCTTTGTTCACCTGTTCTATCTTCTATATCGATTCCAGGTTGTTTAGTTTTAGAACTTAGATCTTTAAAGAACTCATTACTACTATTTAAAGATTGTTCTTTCTCACTGTCATCAACAACTACATTTCCGTTTTTTATCTCCTCTTTTATACTAGCTAACTCACGTGGTTTTATCATATATTCATATATTATATCTTGATCTTCTTTTGATAAATTACCATTATCAATTGCTGCATAAAATTGACTTTCAAAACTTTTAAAACTGCCCTCTAATTCTCTAGGTAATGACTTTGAAAATATCTTCTTATCTTTAGTAAATAAGCCTCTTTTTTCATATAACCCATTTAACAATTTTGTAGCATCTATATCTTTTGAATTTGTTGCTATAGCAACTCTTCTTATAGCATTTCTTACTCTACCACTTTCAGAGCTTATAAATCTACCTTTATTATCACATATCTTACTTTGTATACCCTTTTGGACTTTATCTACATGTTCAATATCTGAATATATTATGCTAGGTAAATTTTTTCTATAATCATATTTATCTTCATTGATATCTGGTTGTTTAGTAGTATCACCTTGCTCTATCTCTTCTTTTTCTTCTTCTACTTTCTCTTTAGCACTAATATCAGGTTTAGAAATTTCATCTTCAACGTCTATATATGTATCTTTAGCTTGATCTTCCGGCTCATAATATACATCATCGATTTCAGGATTTATTACACTTTCTTTTTTGTTTTCTCCTATTTCTTGTGAATCTGTAATAATAGGTTCATTTTCAGAATCGTTCCTAGAAGAAATATCTTCAAAATCGTCTGTCTTTTTTTCTACAGTTTCATCTGGAGCTTGCTCAATATTTTCAGTTTCTTTTGCCTCCGTTTGTACTTCTTGTTCCTCTACCTTAGAAGTATCTTCTGGAATTATTGCCTCTTCTTCTATTTTATATATTTCATCACCTGTAGGTTCTAACCTTTCAGTTACAATTTCTGGCTCTTTTACTTCTTCAACTTTTTGCACGTTTTCATCTACATTATCTTTTGCTTTTTTTGATTTATGATTATGTTTTCTTTTCTGTATCCCTTTTTCAGCCATCATCTTTAAAGCTTCTTCTTTTATTTCTTCTTCTGTTTTTCCGGCATTTTCAGGACTATATTTAAGCATATAATAAAGTGCAGAACCAGTCATAACTAATTTTTTTTCTTCAGGTATTTCCTTGTAATCATCCTCACTTCTTTTTACATTTTTAATATCATAGCTGTTATCAAATGTAGTAACATAATTTTGTAAAAAAGGAGAAATCTCCATTCTTTTACTTAAAGATTCTATTTCTATAGGAGTACTATTTCCCTCTAAAGTTATATTTTTTAGCTTTTCTTGCAAGTCATAATAACTAGCTATTTTCTTTTTTGCTCTTTCTAACTTAGCTTTTAGCTGTTTTTCTTTTTCTTCACGCCCTACATCTTGCCTATTACAATATTCATTTAACCCAAGTTGAGAAGAAAAAATACTTCTTTTTAAACTTTTTATTTCTTTTTTTAATTTTTCAATAGCTTCTTTTTCACTCAAGCCATTTAAATCTATTTCATTACTTCTTCTACTTGCCATATACAATCCCTCTTTTAACTCTATAATATATATTATAATATAAATAGTTTTTAAAGTCAACAAATTTTTTGCAATTATATAAGTTTATTTTAAATTTATTTTATCGTATATAGTAAGGTATAAGCAAGTAATTGTATACATAAAAAAGGTAAGAGCTATACACTCTTACCTTTCTATGCTTTATTATTACATCCAAGAACATTAACTATTTTATGTGATACCATATTTTTAACAGCCTCTCTTGCTTTTCCAAGATAGGTTCTAGGATCAAATACTTCTGGCTCTTCTACAAAACATTTACGTATATTGGCAGTCATTGCAAGACGTATATCACTATCAATATTTATTTTGCATACTGCCATAGTTGCAGCCTCTTTAAGCATTTCTTCTGGCACTCCCTTTGCACCTGGTATATTACCACCATATTCATTACACATTTCAACAAATTCTTGTGGTACAGAAGAAGCACCATGTAAAACGATAGGAAAGCCTGGTAATTTTTCTTGAACTTTTTTTAATATATCAAACCTTAACTTTGGTTCTCCTTTAAATTTATATGCACCATGGCTTGTTCCAATTGCAATTGCCAAAGAATCACAACCTGTCCTTTTAACAAACTCTACTGCTTCATCAGGATTTGTATACATTGCATCAGTATCAGATACATTTACATCATCTTCAATACCAGCAAGTTTTCCAATTTCTGCTTCTACTACTACACCTCTTGGATGTGCATATTCAACAACTTTTTTAGTAAGTTCTACATTTTCTTCAAAACTATATTTTGAACCATCAATCATAACAGAAGTAAAACCACTATCAATGCACGCTTTACATGTTTCAAAATCTGGTCCATGATCTAAATGTAGGGCTACTGGTATATCTTTACCACTCAATTTACTACATTCTACAGCTGCTTCGACTAATTTCTTTAAATATATTGGATTTGCATATTTTCTTGCGCCAGCTGACACTTGCAAAATAACTGGTGCATTTTGTTCTGTTGCAGCCTCCATTATTCCTTGTATAATCTCCATATTATTTACATTAAATGCACCAACAGCATAACCACCCTTATATGCCTTTTCTAACATTTCCTTAGTTGTAACTAATCCCATATTATCTACCTCTTTCTTTAATACATTGATCTACTTTTACTACTTAGCTCTTGTTCTTTTGTTTGTCCTTTTTGAATATTTAATCTTCCTCTAAGTTCATTTACATGTTCTCTTAAGCAATCTTTTGCTGCAACAACTCTTCTATCCTGAGCTGAAGCACCTACTTCATCACTAAATTCTTTTTCACTTTGCATATCATTTTCTTGGCGATCAGATTTTACTTCTTCATTACTTGCTTTAACACCAGTGTCTTTTTGTATATCTTCAAATTCATCTATTGATATACTATTATCAATTTGTTGCAATGCTAAATATATATTTTCTATATCACCCATATTTGTAGCATTATCTATTAATTTTTCTATATTATCTAGAGTTTCAGAAGTATAATAAATTTCAGTCTTACTATCTTCAATATTTTTTTCCTCAAACTCTTCTACCATTTCATCTTTATTACTATAGCCATCTTTCATTTCCCTTGCATCTTTTTCTACTAATTCATAATGTGGAACAGTACTGTTATAGTAACCTAAATCTCTTCTATCTTCAAATTCATTATTTCTATTTTCTATCTCTAAATCACGTTCTAAATCAACCGCATCTGGAGTTAATCCTCTTAACTCTAATTCAGCATCGTTTAACTCCTTAGATAAATTTTCCATTTCCAATTCAAATTCGTTATTATCTTTTTGATTTGCTTTTGCAGAAAGTTCAGAAATTTTATCTTTTATGTATCTAATTCTTTCTTCTAACTCATTTACTCTTGCTATATCTTTTTCCATGTTTTGATTTATAACTTTATTTCCAGTAATTAATTTAGACTCACAATCTTTAACAGCCTCTTTAACTTCTGGATCTTCCATTAATGATTTACCTGTGACATTTTGATATGCGACTGCTCTAGAGTCACCATATGCTCTTTCTAATACTACCCTTGTATTAATCTTATCTTCCATAGCAAAACTATTTCTTGCTATTTGAGCATTTTGTGCTTTTAATACATTAGATGTATATCTTTCTAAATTAGCAAGAAATTGTGCTTTAAGCAATATAGCAAGTCTTTCATTTTCAGTTAAAGGTCTTTTCTTTTCTTCCTCTTCTTTTTCAATTTCAGCTTTTACTTTTTGATCTACAACTAAATCATTTTCACCTGCTACTTTACTATTTGCTTCCTCTATTTCAGCTTTATTTATCTCTTCTTCAATATTCTCCTTCTTAGTAAACTCTTCATTAGTATCACTAAAGAAATCTTTACCCGTCTTTTCTTCATAATAGTCAAGTAACATAGACATATTTTCATCTGATGTGTTTCTTGTCATTTCATCAATATCAGAAGCCGTTATTAAATTATTATCCTTTTTTCTTTTTTTTAATTCATTATATAAATTTTCATTACTCTTAGAAAACATTACATCATCTCCCAAATTTATTTTATTTTACTATATTATTTACAGTTTTGCAATAGTATATTAAAATATATCTAGTTCAATAGGGCAGTGATCACTACCTAATACTTCACTATGTATTATTGCATCTTTTATTTCATCTCTTATGCTATTTGATACTATAAAATAATCGATTCTCCACCCTATATTTCTTTCTCTTGATTTTAACATATATGACCACCATGAATATGCATCTTTTTTATCTGGGTATAAATATCTAAAAGTATCTGTAAAATTACTTTCTAAAAGTTTAGTCATCTTCTCTCTTTCTTCATCTGTAAACCCAGCATTATGATGATTAGTAGATGGATTTTTTAAATCAATTTCTTTATGTGCTACATTTAAGTCCCCACATAATATAACTGGTTTTACTTTATCTAATTTAATTAGATAATTTCTAAATTCATCTTCCCATATCTTTCTATATGCAAGTCTTTCAAGCTCACGTTTAGAATTTGGTGTATAGCAGTTAACTAAGAAAAACTTATCAAATTCAAGGGTTATTACTCTTCCTTCTTTATCATGTTCTTCTATACCTATTCCATACGATACATTAATAGGCATTATTTTAGTAAAAATAGCTGTACCTGAATAACCTTTTTTTTCGGCACTGTTCATATACTTATAATAGCCTTCATACTCTATTTCTTTTGCTTGTTCTTCTTGCATTTTTGTTTCTTGTATACAAAAAATATCTGCATCTATTGATTTAAAAAATAAAGAAAATCCTTTTGTAATACAAGCTCTTAATCCATTTACATTCCATGATATTAATTTCATTATATCCTCCTTTATTTTACAAACTTTTTGCAAAAGCTTGGTCTATGTATATCTGTTAGTCCATATTTTTGTATCGCTTCAATATGTGATTTTGTTCCATACCCCTTATGTTTTGCAAATCCATACTCTGGATATTTTTTATCAAATTCTATTAACATACGATCCCTTGTAACCTTAGCTATAATTGAAGCTGCAGCAATTGATTCAGACTTTGCATCTCCAGATACTACAGTTTCTGCTTTTATATTAATATCTATCATTTGATTACCATCTATTAATACATAATCTGGTTTAATACTTAATTTTTCTATTGCTTGTTTCATTGCAAGTTTTGTTGCATTTAAAATATTAACTTTTTCTATAACATCAACATCACTAATACCAATGCTAGCGGCAACAGCTTTTTTCATTATATCATCATATAATTTTTCTCTTTTTTTCTCAGTAAGCTTTTTTGAATCATTTACACCTTCTATATATTCATCTTTAGGGAGTATTACAGCAGCAGCTACAACTGGTCCACATAGAGGTCCTCTTCCTGCTTCATCTACACCACATACAAAATTATATCCTTCAGAATAAAGTTTATCTTCAATTTCAAGCATATTTTTTAATCTATTTAACTCTTGTTCCTTCATACTACTCCTTTATATCTATACATTCTTGGTAGACTTCGTTTTTAGTAACACCTTTTTGTTTGGCTACTTGTTTAATTGCCTCTTTTTTACTAATACCTTTTGACATATATTCTTTTACTAAGGTTACAGAGTCAATTTTATTTTGTTTTTCTTTTATTTCTTGTTCTAATACACTTAAATCTTTTCCTTCTATAAGTAAAACAATTTCACCTTTTATACCAAACTGTTCTATTTTTGAAATTGCCTCTTCAAAAGTTGTATGTATATACTCTTCATGAAGTTTTGTAAGTTCTCTTGCTATACATATATTTCTTTTACCAAATACTTCATACATATCTTTTAAAGTTGCAAGTAACTTATGTGGCGCCTCATAAAAAACCATAGTTCTTTCTTCATTTTTTAGACTTTCTAATCTTTGCTTTCTTTGCTTTTTGTTAATAGATAAAAAGCCTTCAAATGTAAATCTGGTTGAATCTAATCCACTTTTTACAATAGCTGTTATAACTGCTGTAACACCAGGAATAGTTACAATATTATAATTATTTGCAACTAAATATTTTATTAAGTTTTGTCCTGGGTCAGATATAACTGGCATACCGGCATCAGAAACTAAAGCTAAATCTTTTCCTGAATCTAAAAAATCCACTACATTTTTTATTTTTTCATCTTCATTATGTCTATGATAACTAACTAAATGCTTTTGTATATTAAAGTGATTTAAAAGCTTCAAAGTTTGTCTTGTATCCTCAGCAAGTATTACATCCACGCTTTTTAAAGTCTCAATTGCTCTTATAGTTATATCTCCAAGATTCCCAATTGGAGTCCCCACAATATATAACGTTCCTTTTTTATCTTTTTCCATTTCAAATTCTCCTAATTTATAGCTAAATTATATAATAAACATGTTATTTTTGCAATTCTTACATACCATATATATCATATATTTCCTTAGTATATTCTCCACTTTCTGTATATTCTATAATTGGCTTTTCAACAATTATTTCATTTCCACCATTTTTTACATATTCAATTAAAACAATACTTGGCTTTAATTCTAAGTTTGGTTGTACTAATTTAAGCCTTTTTGCTTCTAGTTTATATCTTCTTGCAATTTCAAGTAAATCTACTAACCTTTCAGGTTTATGTACAATATATAACTTCCCTTTATTGTTTAAAAGTAAAGATGCTGTTTTAAAAACATCTTCAAGATTACACATAATTTCATGTCTTGCAATATACTTAACATTATTTGGATTACTTATTCCTGTTTTAGTTTTTTTATATGGTGGGTTACATACAATAATATCAATCGCTCCATTACCAGTAACCTCAATTACTTTTTTTCTTATTTTTTCTATGCTTTTTATATCATCATGTATTGGTATAATTTTATCTTCTAAAGAGTTTAAAGATATATTTCTTTTTAGCAAATCATACATCTCATCTTGTAATTCGACTCCAAATATTTTTGAGTATTTTTTCTTTGCTGATATTATTACAGGAATAACACCACTTCCAGAACATAAGTCAACAATCACATTTCTGTTATTATTCGATACAACAAAATTTGCAAGTAAGACGCTATCTATACCAAAGCAAAAATAATCTTTGTTTTGAATTATCTTTAGATTATCTATTCCTAAATCATCTATTCTTTCTTTTTCCATAAATTCCTCACTTTGTATATTATATAATAATTTTAAGTATTTTTCAACTTGACTTGATCTGATATAATAGTTATGGTGAAGTAAGTGGAATTAAACTATATAGCAAGTACAAATGATAATGGAAAGAAACTAAAAGAAATATTAAAAGAAAGATTATACATTTCTAATATATTACTTACTAGACTAAAAGAAAGCGGTGGTATATTAGTAAATGGTAAAATAACTTTTATAAATTATATACTAAAAGAAAATGATGAAGTTAAAGTTATAATCCCAAGTGAAAAAAATAAATTTTCAGATAAATTTAAATTGGTTAATGAAAAACCTAACATACTTTTTGAAGATGAATATTTACTAGTAGTAAATAAACCAGCACATATGCCTGTTCATCCAAGTAGTGGAAATTATGATAACACACTTGCAAATATTGTAGCATATTATCTTGAAGAAAAAGGTATAAAAGGAATTCATATAATTACTAGACTTGATAAAGATACATCTGGTATTTGTATATTTGCAAAGAATAAATATATACAAGAATTATTTATTAGGAAAAAAGAAGAAGTAAAACTATATAAAGAGTATCTTTGTATTGTAAATGGGATTGTAAAAAAAGAACATGATATAATAGAAAAAAATATAGCAAGAAAAGATAATACCATAATATTAAGGGAAGTAAATGAAAATGGAGATTATGCTAAAACAGAATACTATACTTTAAAAAGAGATTATATAAATAATTATTCAATTTTAAAAATAATATTGCATACCGGAAGAACACATCAAATTAGAGTTCATATGAGTTCAATTAGTCATGTATTACTTGGTGATGATTTATATGCAAATGAATACAACATACCTAACATTAGGAAGCTTATATCTAGACAAGCTCTACACTGTAAAGAAGTATCTTTTTTTCATCCTATAACTAATAAGTTTATTAAGATACAAGCTCCTATACCAGATGATATGTTAAATCTAATCATTAATCACCTATAAGGGAATGTTACAATTAAAAATAAGCTTAAGCACAACTCGAAATTATTTCAAGTTGTGCCTCTTTTTTTTAGCAACCTCTTCTAACATAATTATTTTCTTTTTCATTGCAATACCTTTTATCATTTAGTTTTTTAATATTGCCTTCCCCATACTACCATCTTATCTGCTTTTTTACCACAACATACACATTTGTCATCTATGTGTTCTTGTTCAAAAGGAATACATCTTGATTTGGCTGCTGTGAGTTCTTTTATTTTGGCTTCACTGAAACGAATTCTACTTTATTTTTTACTCAATTAATACCATTCCATTTACTATAATTTTGTAACTCTTATCTATTCAATTTATTAAAAAGATAAGAGAAATAAAGAAAGAAAATTTATTTTCAAATCTCCCTTCTACTAATTCTATGTTTTTTGACAAAGCTCAAATCCTAATACGTGTAGTTAACAACAAACTAAGATGCAAAGTTGTTAGTTTAATTCTATTAATCATTTTTTAATATTTTCCAATGTCCGGTCTTTTTAGAGCCAACTCTTTCAATGAATCTCTCTTCTTTTAACATATCAATATTTCGTTTTATTGTTCGTAAAGACATTCCTGTTTTTTCAGATAACTCCTGTTGAGTTATATTATTCTTATTTTTTAATTCGTTTAATATTAAATTTAAAGTGCCATTTAAAGTGCCATTTAAAGTGCCATTTAAAGTGCCATTTGCTAAATTAATCAAATCTTTTTCATCTAATTTTTCATCTCTTAATAGTGGAATTGTCACTCTAAACATTTCTTTATCTTCAAAAATAGGTGGTTTCCCTGAATATAAATATGAATTTTTTGTGATTTTTATAAAACCACTACCTAATTCATCTGCATATCCTATTTCTCTAAAAAATTTTGCAATCGTTGGATTTTTTGCAAATGGTGTATAATTTTTTATAGTTAGCAATCCATTTGTGCTAAATGAATTTGGATTTTCACATATCAATTTATCTTTATAAATAATTACTCTACTTGTATGGCCATCTGTTATATCTCTATGCATAAGTGTATTCAAAACTATTTCACGTACCATTACATTTCTTGGGCTCACTCTTCTTGCTTTTTCATCTAAAGCAAATCTGTCCATTGTATATTTTGCTATAAAATCAATTAGCCTGTCATACATATCTATTAGATTAGTTTCTACAAAATCTCTATCATCATACCTATCTAAATCATCTACTCTATATAAAGCGTCTGTTCTACAATATGGATTAATGTTTGAAATCACTTCATCTTTTCCAAATAACATAACTCCGGCAAGTGTTACACCTTGTTTACCTGTTTCTTTGTCCACTTTATATAGTCCTGCACTTTTTAGCAATTCAAAATCTGTCATATCCATCCAAATATGTCTTTTCTTAACATTCGAATTAGCTAACCTTCTTGCTTTTTCTATTAAATCATGTCTTAAATCTTCCTCTACTGAAACATATGGATAAATTGTATCTTCATCAAATATTTTTCGTTTTTTATTGTGAATACTTGCAATTAGAGGAATATTATTTGATATATCAAAATCACCTTCATAATTACGAACAAAGACTTTTCCCTTACATTTATGAATTTCTGTTGCTTCTTCAATATGAGTATATAAAATTATTTTTCCTTCTATTTTAATTTCATGTAATTCTGATAAAATAGTTGGGCTTATAACTCCTTTATTATTACACTGCGTTGTGTAATCTTTTTTTATTTTCTCTATTAGCTCTTCTTTTATTCCAATAATTTCTTTTTTATCATTTACACCTAAAATAATATATCCGCCCGTAGTATTTAAAAATGAACATACAGATTCAAATACACTTTTAGGTAATCCATTAGTTGCCTCTTTTAATTCTGTGTTAACATTTTCTCCTAATAAAATAATATTTTTTATATTTTCTTCCATAAATACTTCCCGCCTTTTTTCATAATTATTTTAAATCTATAATATCATGAATTCACTTTTATGCAATTATATTTTAAAAATCAATATTATTTACACATATCTGTACTTCTCTATTTCCTTATTTTTGAACTATTAGGAAATTCCTAATAGTTGAATTTTCTTCCGATTCATTATAACCATATATTTTCTTCTTCATATCTAACTTAAATTAATTGTGCATTCATTTTAATTTTTATAACTTCTAAGATAATATTATACCACATAAACAAACGTTTGTAAATGTTTTTATTCTATTTTTTCAACGCAAGTTTCAACAAAATTTAACTTTTAGTAATTACTTTGATAATTTATTTTTATAACATAACTTGAGTGCATACCATTTATTCCTGTAAATGATAAATTAAACTCATATATATATTCTCCTGATTCATCTGGTAAATCAACTAAGAATGAACCATCTTTTAACTTCTTAGCCTCTTTATATTCATCTTCACCTAATATTTTATACTCAAGCACTGCATTTTCAGGTAGCTTATATAACTCTTTTTTACTATTTCTCTCATTTAAAGTAATATATAGTTTACTATTAACATTAAAACTTTCTTTATCTTTTACAATATCTTCAGGTGGTATTGTATCAACATGTATCATATTATTATTGTTATCGGCCCAACTAAAAGTAGTTCTTTCTAAACTTTGTATTCCATTTGCATAAAGTATAGGCGGAGTGTATACTTTATCTATATCTAGTACTTTGTAGTTTGCATCATTTATATTATCTAAGAAAATTTCATACAAATCTATATCTTCTACTTTACAACTATATATCTTTTCTATATCTTCTTTAGTAATATTATTAACATATACTTCTTTACTATTTTCATCTATAACTTTTACTTGTAATCCCTCTATATTTTGTATAAGTGAAAACATGGTTACAGCATAACTTAAGCTCCATTCTTTTAGGTAATCTTCATTTAACAAATATTTATCACTTACATAATAATTTACTACCAAGTTTTTATCTAGTATTTGAAATTTAACATCATCATATATTATATTTATAGGGTTTATTTTTGAATTTATATCATTTGTCAAATTAACTATTGATGAATTATCTCCAACATATTTTCCGTCATAATTTTGTATAATTTCATTTAAAAGTTTAGCATCAATTGTTCTTTTACCAACAGTTAACCCAAATTCATATTCAACTATACTTCCATTTTTATAATTTAATACAAGTTTGTAGTAATAATCCCCCATATCTTTTGGTGCAATAAAAGTAGCCTCTCTACTGCTTTTTTCTATATCTATTTCATATGAATTTGTCTCATCTAATAGCATATATAACTGTATATTAGATATATCATTTAATAAGCGTCCTTTTAGTGTACTAGTAGAGATGGTAACTTTCTCAAATTGATATGCACTTGCTTTAGATGATTTAATTGCTATGTTATATGGATTTTCAGTATCAGCTAAATATTCACTTGTTATACTTTTCCACTTATATGCTCCTCTTGTAGACTTAATACTACCATTTTGCGTTATAACATATATATCATCTGTTGGTGTTTTACTTTGCACTAGAATAAGTACAAATGCAGTAATACATAAAACAAATACTATACTTAATACTACAATAATAATGATTGATCTTTTAGACATACTATACAACCCCTTTATATAAATATATTACATCAAACTAAAACTTTTAGCAAGGAAAAAAAGATATTCCAGAAAAAAATCTGGAATACCTTTTTATTAACGTTTAAAACAACCGCTTCCAACAAATTCTTTAAGTATAGAATTATTTGGAATTTTATCTGTGTGTATTGGCTCAAAAGAAGAAAGCATTGAACACATTTCACGTATTGTAGAAAAATGTTCATTTGGATTTGCAGCATCTATTGAGTCCCTAAAAATTGGTTCTGCAAAAACTTTTAATACACCTATTTCATAGATTAGCATACTGTTAAATATCACATCAGCTTCATCTACATACTTAAATATATTTTCTTTTTCAGCATGTATAACACTATTCCATCTAGTAAGTGTATCCAAAAGTTTTACTTTTCTATCTTGATAGTCTCTTACAATTCTTCTTAACAATCTTACATTATTTGAAGAAATTTTAGTATAACTATCAAAACTTAATGTTACAAGGGGAGCTATATACACCTTGAAAACATTTTCTTTTGGAATAAAATCAGAAATCTTTGGATTTAATCCATGAATTCCTTCTACAAGTAATATGCCGTTTGATGGAAGACTTGCTTTTTTACCGCTATCTTCCCTTGTTCCTCCATTATTTTTAAAATTATACAATGGAAGATTTATAGTTTTACCTAAAAAAAGTTCATTTACTTGAGTTTTAAAGAATTCATAGTCAAGATGATTAAAAGACTCATAATCTTTTGAGATACTTGCATTTTTAAAATAATCATCCATGTTTAAAAGAACTGTACTTATTCCTTCACATTCAAGACTTATTTGTAGTCTTTGTGCAAATGTTGTTTTGCCAGATGATGAAGGTCCAGATATAAATATAACACGTATATTACCTCTAGATAATATATTGTCTGTAATTTTATATATCTGCTTATTCTGTCTTTCTTCTGCCATTAAGATTATTCTTTCTAACTCTTTTTCATCATAAGCTTTTTTGTTAAGATCATGAATACTTTTTACACCTAAAGTTTCAGGAAGTCGCATCTCCCGCTTAAAAGTATGATGTACTGCATTTGCATGTACTTCTTTTTCAATGCAGTTAATATCATCTCTATATGGAAGCTTTAAAAGTATTCCTTCATTATAACTTTCAAGTGCAAAACTAGTAATAACTTCTGTTGAGTGAACTACTCTACCGTATAGCCAAGGGTAATATTTATCGTTTATGTTATATACACTAAATAACACCTCAAGGCTACTGCGTAAATTTTCTAGAGCCTCTTCATTTCCAATTTTAGTATATATTTCTTTTAACTCAGTAAATGTAACTCTTTCTTTTGTAATGCTATATTTAGCATCGACAAATTCTTTCATCTTTTCTTCAATTTTTGCTATTTGACTACTGGTAAGTTTTTTTTCTGTGCTTATATAATAATGTTCACCAATCTTATTTTCAATAACGTATTTTAAGTCTGGAAAAACTTCTCTAATCGCAGCAATAAACAAAAGCTTTACACTTCTTGCATAGATATTATGTCCCTGTGCACTATAATAATCAACAATTTCACAGTTACAATCTCTACTAAATGAATAGTTTAGCATATGGACTTTATTGTCTACTCTTATTCCCATAATATTTACGTACTCACCGCTTAATCTTTTAATTACATCTTTTGCCTTCGTTCCCTTTTTAACAGTAAGTGTCAAATCATCTTTAAAATTTACCTTAATAACATTAGTCATAAAAAATTCCTCCTTAAAAATTATTTTTGGATTTTTGTATTTTAAACTATTATATCACATCTTATGTAATCTTACAAACTTTTATTCAAATAAAAGAAAAAAGCTCTAAATTAGAGCTTTAATCTAAAAACATATTTTGTGATTTTCTTGCTGATATATTTAATACAATAGCTATTGCTATTACATTAGTTAACATACTACTTCCACCATAACTTACAAAAGGTAAAGGTACACCGGTTATTGGTAAAAGTCCAATTGTCATACCAATATTTTGTACAAAATGGAAAAAGAACATTCCAGCAACCCCAATTGCAATAAAGCTAGAGAAATCATCTCTTGCATTCTTTGAAACAGCTATAATTCTAATAAGTAAAACAGAATAAATTATAACTAGCAAAGCTGAAACTATAAATCCCATTTCTTCAGATATTACCGAGAATATAAAGTCAGAAGATTTTATTGGAAGATAACCATATTGTGTTTGAGCTCCTTTTAATAGTCCTGTTCCAAATAACATACCTGAACCTACTGCAATTTTAGATTGAATCGCGTTATATCCACTATCTAGAGGGTCAAGTTCTGGATTTAAGAAGACCTTAATTCTTTGTTGCTGTGTAGGATTTAATACAAAGAAATATACAATCGGTATCATTATAATTATTAACAAAACACCAGCAAATATATATCTATACTTAATTCCACTTTTAAATAACATAAATGCACAAATAAAGAAGAATGCCATTGCTGTACCAAAGTCTGGTTGTAATAATATAAGAATTACAGGTATTGCAAATAGAAGTACAATTATTGCAATTATTATTATTTTTTTCTTTTTATTTGTTTGTGATATATTATTCTTGTATATTGAAAAAGCTTTAGCACTGCATAGTATTACACCTATTTTCATAAGCTCAGAAGGTTGGTACAAAAAGCCTCCTAAGTTAAACCAGCTCTTAGCACCCATAAGTCCCGAAGTAAATAAAACTGCAACAAGCAAGACTAAACTTACACCATAAATAATATACCCACCTATGTCAAACATATTATAGTCTAGCATCCAAATTATAATCATTACAATTATAGAAGCACCAAACCATATTAATTGTTTTATATACTCATCTTTATTAACCTCTGTGTTATAACCAGCAGAAAATATTGCAACTACTCCTATAGCAAACAGAATTAGTACACATATAAGTATAATATAATCAGTATTTTTTAATAATGTTTTAAACAAATATCATCACCTTTTTTCTGCGTATTATTATACAATTTTTTTTGCATTTTTTCAATTAAAGATATATAAATAGACAAGAAAAGTAAAATATATTTATATTAATATACTTTACTTTTTTAATTCCTATGATTTAAAAAATGCTTTATAAGCAAGATATGTCATATATACATCAAACTTTGAAGAAACCTCATATGGTGAATGCATTGCTAGTACTGCTGTACCACAATCTACCACATCTACACCTTTATCTGCTAGTATATATGCAATAGTTCCTCCTCCACCTTTTCCTATCTTACCAAGAGTTCCTATTTGATACATAACTTTATTATCATTAAATATTTTCATAACTTCAGACATAAATTCTGCATTAGCATCACTTGAACTATATTTTCCGCCACTTCCACTATATTTTTCAAGTGCAATACCAGAACCTAGTATATTACTATTTTGTATATCTGAAACATCATCATAAACTGGATCTACAGCTGTTGCAACATCAGCAGATAACATTTTAGAATTATAATATACATTTAATCTATCTGCTTTACTTCCTGTTTTTTGTAACAACATATTTATAAACATATCAAAAACTTGTGAAGTCATTGATGTATTTCCTGTACTTCCTATTTCTTCTTTATCAACTATTAGTGAAATTACAGTTTTATCAAATGTATGATTTTCTTTAACTAAATCAACTATAGCTCTTAAATTTGCATATGAGCAAACTCTATCATCCTGTCCATAACCACCTATCATACTTCTATCTATTCCAACAAATTTTGCATCAAACGCTGGTACAAACTCTATTTCTGCTCTAGCAAAATCTATCTCTTTTATTCCGTATTTTTCATTTAATAATTTTAAAACTGTAGTTTTTACTTTACTATCTTTTGCCTCTTTATCTTTTATATTGCCAATAATAACTGACATTTTCTCAGGATCAATAAATTCATTAGCATTTGCTTTCAGTTGATCTTTTGCAAGATGAGGCAATAGGTCTGCTATTGTAAAAGTTGTATCATCATTTGTATCACCTATAGCTATTTTTATTTTCTCACCTTTCTCATTATATACAACTCCATACATTGCTAGTGGAATTGACATCCATTGATATTTTTTTATACCTCCATAATATTGTGTCTTTAATACAGCAACATCATGATTTTCATATAAAGGCATTGGTTTTAAATCAAGTCTTGGACTATCAATATGTGAACCTATTATATTTGTTCCATATATTAAGTCTTTCTTACCAATAACAGCAGCAAATATTGATTTTTGTTTATTTACTAAATAAACTTTGTCTCCTGCTTTTAGACTTCTCTTTTTTGATATATCAGAAAATCCATTTTCATTTAATATCTCTACTGCATTTTCAACGCAAAGTCTTTCTGTTTTTGAAGAATTTAAAAACTTCATATACTCTTTTGAATATACATCTACTTGTTCTATTTCTTTTTTATTTAAAGTACTATATATATCCTTCTTCTCATACTTTAATTCCATATAATCTACCTACTTTCATTATTATTATTTACTAAATGCCCTAAAATATTAAAAAGTATTTACTTTACTAAATAAATTTTTGTTTGTTTTTTACATAAAGGAATTCCACCAAATTTAGTAGCAAGTATCATTTCTTCAATTGAACCACCATTTGCTATATTTACTCTTGGTTCTAATGTATAAATACAATTTTCTATAATTTCAAGATTTGCTCTTTTACTAGTTTTTAAGCTTATTATTGCACCTATATCATGAACTTTAAGACCAACCGGATGCCCAGTTGCATGCATATAATCAGGGAAACCAGCTTTTAAAATCTTTTGTCTTACTACATTGTCTATAACATATGCCTTAACACCAGGTTTTAATTCATCAATTCCATCTTCAATTGAATTTACTAAAGTATCAAAAACTTTTTGTACAGATTTAGGAGCTTTAGTTTCATTTTTCTTTAAAGCATAGCCCATACGTTGCATATCAGTATATAATACCTCTTGATCACTAAAAACACCTTTTATTCCAAAGTCAAAATATATTGTATCACCTTTAATAAGTTTCTTATCACTTGGCAAAGAATGTCCACCTTTTGCGAGATTTACTCCTGTTAAAACTATAGGACAGTTTGCCCAAGCCATATTAAACCCTATTATTCCCAGATTCCTGTTATTAATTACGTCTTTCATTATTTTATCAGTAACTTCATTAGTTAAACTAACTATTTCTTTTTCAGTCATACCACATTTAATCTCTTTAAAAGTAGTATCTAATATTTCATCTGTAATATCTGCTAAAATCTTTAATCTATTAATTTGTTTATCTGTTCTTCTTGAGGCAATTTCATATATTATTTTTTCTGCAGAAGAAAAAGATACTTTCTTTCCATATTTTTTATATGGTGCCTTTAAAAGTTTACTTAAATATACATATTCACCATGTGTTAATATATCAACATTAGTATCATTCATAGTAGAGTATGATAAAGCTATATCTTTTGGGAAATTGAGTTTTGCGATTACTTCTTCTACTGCAACACTTAACTCTTTATTACTACTATACATTATTGATACTATATCCTTATTATTCTTTTTAAATGACTCAATGTTTTGTTCATCTAAAGCATTTACTAACAAAAATATTTTTGTATCTGTTACAAAACATATTGTAGATGAATTCAAATTATTTGAAAAATATCTACAAAATATTTTATCAGAACCATCATCATTATATAATACCCATACTTTTTTATTATATTTTTTTAATAGTTCTTGTACTCTTACTAACATTTAGATACCACATCCATAGTTTGCTTTGCAATTTCTAATTCTTCATCAGTAGGTATTACAAATATCTTTACCTTTGAATCATCAGAAGATATTAATCCTTCTTTTCCAGAACCAGGTGTTACTAAATTGTTTCTATCCTTATCTAGTATTACACCTAAACAATCCATATCACTTACAGACATTTCTCTTTCATCTGGATTATTTTCACAAACACCACCAGTAAATACTATGGCATCAACGCGATTTAATTCTGCCATATATGCTCCTATATATTTCTTTGTTCTATTTGCTTGTATTTTTCTTGCAAGTATTGCATCTTCATTACCATTTATTGCAGCTTCTTTCATTAATCTAAAATCGCCTATTCCAGAAAGTCCAAGTCTACCAGATTTTTTATTTAATATATCATCCATTTCATCTGGAGTAAGATTTTCTTCTTTCATTATTTTTGTTACACAAGCAGGGTCTATATCACCAGATCTTGTTTCCATTACTAAACCTTCAAGTGGAGTAAAGCCCATTGATGTATCATATGATTTTCCATTTTTTATAGCACATATACTTGCACCGCCACCAGCATGGCAAACAATTGCATTAATTTCATCTTTTGGTTTATTTAGTATTTCAGATAATCTTCCTAAAATATATTGATAAGATGTTCCATGGAATCCATATTTTCTTATTCTATATTTATCGTAATATTTCTTATCAATAGCATATAAATAATTAAAGTCTGGTATTGTTTGGTGAAATGCTGTATCACACACTACAACATTTTTTAGATTTGGTGCTACTTCCATTATAGCTTCTACACCCATAATTGCTCCTGGATTATGTAATGGAGCAAGTGAAATTATATCTTCAAGGCCACTTAAAAGTTCTTTTGTAACTAAAGTTGGTTTTACAAATAACTCTCCACCATGTACTACTCTATGACCAATTGCATATATCTCATCTATAGAAGATATAACACCTAATTCTTTATCCATTAATGCATCAAGTAGAGCTTTCATACCTTCTTTATGATTTACCATTTTTACAGGTACTTCATCTATTGATTTACCATTTAACATATTTTTATATATTAAATTAGAACTATCATAACCTATTTTATCACATCTTCCCTTTGCGATAACTTGTCCTTTTTCCATGTCCAAGAATTGAAATTTAATTGTTGAACTACCACAATTAATTACTAAAATCTTCATTTTATTTCCCCCTTAAAAATATATTAAGTTAATTTAAAATTAACAAAATAACTACTAATCTTCTACTTGTACACAAGTAATTGCAACTGCACCTACAATATCATCTACATTACATCCTCTTGATAAATCATTTACTGGTTTATTAAGTCCTTGTGTTATTGGACCAAGTGCTAACATATCCCCAAATCTTTGAGCAATTTTATATCCTATATTTCCAGCTTCTAAATCTGGGAATATTAATATATTTGCTTTTCCTGCAACTTTGCTATTAGGTGCTTTTAATTTTGCAACCTCTTCAACTATTGCAGCATCAAGTTGTAGCTCACCATCTACATCAAAGTCTATATTCATACTTTGTAATTTATTTAATACTGCCAAAGTTTTATCAATATTTTCTCCTTTTGCACTACCTTTAGTAGAGTATGAAAGTAATGCAACTTTTGGATTTGCGTTTACAAGCTTTCTAAAACTATTTACAGATTCTATTGTAATGTCACAAAGTTGTGTAACATCTGGTGTAGGATTTAAACCACAATCAGCAAATATAAATACTCCATTTTCCCCAAATTCTTTATGTTTACTTTCCATTAAGAAAAATGCAGATACAGTATCAATTCCTTCTTTTGATTTTATAATTTGAAGTGCAGGTCTTAATGTATCAGAAGTTGAATGAACTGCACCACATACCATTCCATCAGCATCATTACATTTAATCATCATTGTAGCAAAATATATATAATCTTTTACAAGTTCAGTTGCTTGATTAATTGTCATACCTTTTTGTTTTCTTAATTCATATAGTGTATTAATGTATTCTTCTTTTTTAATATAATTATTTGGATCAATTATACTAATATTGTTACTAAAATTATTAATATTAAATTTAGCAATATTATCTAAAATTTCTTCTTTATTTCCTATTAATACTATATCAGCAATATTGTTTTCTTGAATAATAGTTGCTGCTTCTAATATTCTTTTATCATTACTTTCTGGCAAAACAATTTTCCTTTTCTTGCTTTTTGCCATTTCAACTATAGTTTGTAAAATTCCATCATACATTAAAAAAATCCCCCCCATTATATATCAGTTTTTACCTCTTGTATTTTTCCAATATTCTCTAAATTATAGAATACTTTCATATAATTTATATCTTCAAAGCCATTAATGTTTTTCTGATAAACAACATTTGTATTTCTTGCAAGTATTCCAATACAAGCAATTTCATCTGAAATTACATCTTGTAATGTAGCAATATTTTTAGGTAAATCTTCTATACTACTTTGTTTTACAATATTTAAAGCACTATTTACTTTATCGTTTATATTTATATATTCCTCAAGGTAAGTTATATCTGGCTTATCATTTACATATACATCCGCAAGTATAATATCATAAGATTTATTTTTTATTAATTCTGTAAGCTTAGCATCCTTTGCTTTTTTTATATTAATTCTTATTCCTACATTTTCAGCCATATCTTTAATCATATCTGCAATTTTTACTTTAGTATTATCTTTTTCATTTACAAGTAGTGTTAATTCTAAAGTTAATTCTTCTTCTCCAACTGTTTTTTTATTCATTCCTTTTTCATTTTTCCAACCATATTGTATAAGTATATTTTTGGCTCCAACTATATCATATTTATATCTTATACTACTGTATATATATGGTATATCAATCACTTCAGAAAATGTAGAATTTATTTTTTTTACTATTTCTTCTCTATTTAAAGAATAAAGTAAAGCTTGCCTTACTTCTTTTTGAGAAAATACTTTTGAATCTTTGTTTCCAAGTAAAAATATATTTTGACCATCACGATATTTTTTCACATTATATTCGTATTTACCTATAAGTTGCATTATACTATCTGATGATGCTGTAAACATATCAATCTTACCATTTTTAAAATCTTCAATTAAATTATCTATATCACTATAGCCAGTAAACCTTATAGTACTTAAAGTAGAATTTGATTTTTTTCTTGTAAATAAAAAACTACTTTCTCCTTCATTTTTTATATCATATGGATAATTATTTCCTGTGTTTACTATAGGAAATGTAAGATTATATACAAAATATGGATTATCTTGTTTTAAAGTAATACTAAACTCATTTTTACCTTGCTCGTCAATACTCCAAATATTGTTTATACATTCATAATATATATTTTTGTCTCCTACGCTTTTAATTTCATTTATTGTATTTTTTATATCTTCAACTTTTACATTATAATCAGGATTTAACTCAATAAAATATTGTTTATTACTTACTTTCTTTATACTTTTTGCAACTATATAGTTGATAGAATAATCCTTATTAATACTTATAAGCTTATTACTTAAAGAGCTTACAAGTTCATTTAGAATTATATTTTTAGAATTTAAATAATTTGTACTGTCAAGTTTTGACATTCCTATTTTAAAATTATAATCTTGAACTAAAGAAACTTTTTTTTCTGTATTAAAATCAGCTTGAACAACTGGTTCATTTTCCTTTTTAACAATTATTCTAGATATAATAGCAATAAGTGCTATACAAGCTACTAGCCCTATTATTTTTAAAAGACCTGGAAAATTATGTTTTCTAGTTTTCTTTTTATTTTTGTTAGTATTATTATTTAAATTAGTATTATAATTACTATTAAAATTATTATTTAATTTAATATAACTATCTTTAACTTCATTTTTTCTTTTTTCTTTTAAATTCTTTAATTTTTCTTTTTTATACTTTTGATTTGCTTTTATTCTTTCTTTATTTTCATTTGCTTTTTTCCTAGTCGTTTTTTTGTATCTATGTGAATTAATAATATTAGCACTCATTTTTTCACCCACTTTGCTTATTATATATTATTGCTTTATGTGCTAAATTATATCACAAAAAAACCCAAAAAGATAGTATTTTAATCTACTTTTTGAGCTAATCATACATATATATTATAACTTTTGTTCTATTGTAAATCTAATTCCAGTTTTGTCTTCATTATCTATTTTTACTTCAGTAAATGCTGGAGAACAAACTAGTTCTACACCTGTTGGAGCAACAAAACCTCTAGCTATTGCAACAGCCTTTACTGCTTGATTAATAGCTCCTGCACCTATAGCTTGCATTTCTGCTTTTCCATTTTCTTTTACTAGTCCTGCAATAGCTCCTGCTACAGAATTTGGACTAGATTTTGCTGATACTTTTAAAATATCCATTTTATACCTCCTATGATTTTTCATTTGTCTGTAACGTTTGTTACTACACAATTAATTATATATAAAAGGTAATAAAAATGCAAGTACTTTAAAGATTTTTATAATAAAAAATAAAACTATAAAAATAATATAATGTTAATTTTTAAAATCTAATTAATAACAATAATAATGATATAAAATTTAGTTTATACGGTTTTTACCGGACTATTTAACTCTAAAACCGGACTATAACCTTTATTTGGAAATATTACAGTAAAAGATGACTCATCCGATATATCAAATTTATTTTTATTCACACATACAAAAAGGAATAGGTTAAATGCCTATTCCTAACATATTATTTTTTTAAAACTTCTTCAACTTCTTTATTTAATTTTGATATAAATTCATCTAGTAAAATACCATCTATCTTCTCACCATTTCTTGCTCTTACAGAAATATTATTGTTTTCTACTTCATTTTTTCCTAGAATAATCATATATGGTAATTTTTCTAATTGTGCCTGACGTATTTTATATCCAATTTTTTCATCAGAGCTATCAACTTCAACTCTAAATCCTGCTTTTTCTAATTTTTTCTTTATATCATTTGCATATTCAATTTCATTTTCAGATAAAGACAGTATCTTAACTTGTACAGGTGATAACCATAATGGAAATGTTCCTGCATAATGCTCTGTAAGTATACCAATAAATCTTTCAAATGAACCAAATATTGCTCTATGAACTAATATTGGAGTTTTCTTTTCACCGTTTTTATCAATGTATGATATATTAAATCTCATTGGAAGTTGGAAGTCAAGTTGTACAGTTCCCATTTGCCATTCTCTTCCAAGACAATCTTTCATTTTTATATCAATTTTTGGGCCGTAAAAAGCTCCATCTCCTTCATTTACAGTATAATTATTTTCTCCACAAATTTCATCTAAGACAGACTTTAAATCAGCTTCTGCTTTATTCCATACTTCAATTTCACCCATATAATCATCTGGTCTTGTTGATAGTGTAAGTTTAAATTCAAGGCCAAATATTCCATATAGATTTTTTGCAATTTCAATTATATCTTTAATTTCAGAACTAATTTGTTCTTCTGTAATATAGTTATGTGAATCATCTTGCCTAAACATTCTAACTCTAAATAGTCCGTTTAATTGACCTGATTTTTCATTTCTATGTATTACATCTATATCACTAAATCTTAGTGGTAAATCTTTGTAACTTCTAAGTTTTGAAGCATATACTTTTATTGAGTTAGGACAGTTCATTGGCTTTAACGCCTGTTCATTTCCATCAGCATCTGTAAGTACAAACATATCTTCTTTGTAATGATCCCAATGTCCAGATGTCTTCCATAAAGAACTACTATTTAATTGAGGGCCAGAAAACTCTTGATATCCTCTTTCTTCATGTATTTTTCTCCAAAAGTCAATTAAAACATTTAGCATTTTCATACCCTTAGGTAACCAATATGCCATACCAGGTGCACTTTCATCAAAGAAAAATAATTCTAATTCTTTACCAAGTTTTCTATGATCTCTTTTTTTAGATTCTTCTAACACATATAAGTATTCATCTAAAGCTTCTTTTGTATCAAAAGCAGTTCCATATATTCTTGTAAGCATTTTATTGTTTTCATTGCCTCTCCAATATGCTCCAGTAATATTTAATAATTTAAATGCCTTTACTGCTTTTGTATAAATTAAATGTGGTCCTACACATAAATCAACATATTCGCCTTGTTTAAAAAATGATATCTCTTCGCCATCTTCGAAATCATTTATTAATTCTACTTTATAGATTTCTCCTTTAGATTCCATAAGCTTTATTGCTTCATCTCTTGGTAATTTAAAAGATTCTATTTTTAAATTTTCTTTTATAATTTTCTTCATTTCTAATTCGATTTTTTCTAAATCTTCTTGTTTAATATCAAGATTATCAAAATCATAATAAAAACCATTTTCAATTGCAGGTCCTATTGCAAGTTTTGCATCAGGATATAATCTTTTTACTGCTTGTGCCATTATATGTGAAGTTGTATGTCTAATTATTTCTAAATTAGCCTCGTCTTCAAAAACATTTCCATCTCTATTAATATATTTCATAAACACTCCTCCTAAAAAAATATAACAAATGTACTAACAGGTGAGTTTAATCACTTTAATCATTTGAACCACTCCTTTGAATACAAAAATGTACCTCCATAGACAATACATTTTTGTCTATAGGGGTACAAATATATTTGCACGGTTCCACCCTATATTTAACTTCATTATTGATTATATCGTAATCAACGGTAGTTTCCTACTAGCTCCGGGGTAGTCTTCAAGATAATCTTATTAAAATTAGCTTACAGCCCACGACTAATTCTCTCTTGTAACAGTGTTTATCCCTACTCGTCCCATCAACGCTATAATTATTATACAACTTTTTATTTCAAAAAGCAAGTTATATATTATATTTTTGATGTATACTTTTGATTTTTGCTAGTTGGTTTATCTGGATTTGTCATTTTCAATATTCCTTTTTCTACTAATGGCTTTATATAATCTCGTCTAAATCTTTTTATATTTTTATAATTTAATTCACTCATTATTTGAATTGCACTTTTAGGTTCCTGGCAATATAATATAATCTTTTTTATCATTTCATTCAAGTTATCTGGTGCCTTATCTGGTGCCTTATCTGGTGCCTTATCTGGTGCCTTACTTCCTATTACTGATGTATTTAATTCTTTTACTGTCATTTTATTAACATCTTTAATTGTCATTTCATTTAATACTTTGACTAAGGGTACTGTAGCTTTAAAAATATCTCCTTCTTCAAATATAGGCTCTTTTCCAGAATAAATCTCTGAATAGTTCGTAATATTTCTTACTCCACTTCCAAGCTCATCAGCCAATCCTATTTCTCTGAAAATTTTCGCTATTTTAGGTTTTTTTGAATATGGAATACAATTATTAATTGTAATTACCCCTCTCATTCTTGGTATATTAGGATTTTCTGTATATAAGTTTTCTTTTGTAATAATCAATCTTAATGTTATTCCACTAGAAAATTCTCTATGAATTAATAAATTACTACATAATTCTCGTGCTATTTTATCTCTAATACTAATGCTATGTGAGCCTTCTAAATAAAATTTATCATTAGTATGTTTTTGTATAAATTGCATTAATCTCTCATAACTATCTATTAAATTAGTAATAATCACATCTCTATCATCATATCGTTCCATATTTTCATCTCTATATATAGCATCTGTTTTAAATGTAGATAAACATGACATAATTGTTTCATCAGTTCCAAATAATAAAATTGCTGCAAGTGTTAGTCCTTTTTGATGTGTCATAACATCTTCTCTATATAGTCCTGAACTTCTTAAAATTTCTTCATTAGACATATTTTTCCAAGGATGATTATCATTTTTTAATATTGCCCATTTTCTTGCTTTTTCAAATAAATCGTTTCTTAAATTTTCCATTGTAGCATAAGGAAATATCTTATCTTCTATATGAAGATCTCTTTTTCTAATATACATATCCGCTACTAAATTACTATTGTCAGTAATATCAAAGTCCCCATCTTCGTTTCTATCATATATTCTCCCATTACATCTATATACTTCTGAAGAATCCGGAATATTGATATATAATATTTTCTTACCATCTACTTCATAATCCATAATCTTTAAATATATTGTTGGTGAAATCTTAGATGTATTATTGCATAGATTAACAAAATCTTTTTTCAATTTTAAAATAGAATCTTCATCTATACCTATGACTTCTCTATTATCATTTACACCTAATATTATATTCCCCCCAAATCTATTTAAAAATGCACACACCGTTTCAAATAAATCTTTAGGCAGTTTATTTTTAGCTTCTTTAAATTCGGTATTTATCTTTTCACCTTGGCTAATTATATTTTTTATTATTATATCATCCATATAGTTTCACCCACATATTTTTAATTTTATTATTTATTTTTCTTTATCTTTATAGTCTACTTCCACTATTTCTCACATTTTATTATATGTTTATTTCTGTTGATAATACTTCTTGGAATTTGTTATTTTTAAATTCAATAACATCATATTTCATTTTAAATTCTTTTGTTTCTTGTATTACAATATCATTCATACCATCTTGATTTAAATCAGCAACAAATCTAAAACTATATATTGGCCATTCAGGCGAATTCTTCATATCTTTTACATAGCTATATTTTATTATATGAGTCTTTTTACTCATATCTTCATATATAACTGCACTATAGCCACCATTAGATTTACCCACTTCATTTGTAACAAATATAAGTCTACCGCGATTAGTAGTGTCTAATGTTATATTATATATTTCAGTTATTTTAACACTATTATTAAATACTGATAAAAGTCCAAGTGCATCTTTTACAGTATTTATATCGTCTTCATTTATATTTACTTGTTTAGTTGGTGGATTATTCATTATATTTTTTTCTGTTGAAGCTATAGCTAAAAATTCATCATATGTATTTGAATTGTCTGTTTTTGCATATAGAGCTCCTGAATTTGTATCTTTTGACATACTTGTTAAGTTATACTTTCCTTTTTTACCAGTAAGGTTATACACATCTAAAGCAATGGTTTGGCTTTTAGTTTTATTTCTAAAGTAATAACTTTCACTTGCTACCCACTCATTATTATATACTGCCCCTACCACAATATTATTTACTATTATAGGAGTAGATTTTTCTACCACTTCATCTGAACGTTCCTTTGCAACATCACTTATTTTACCAATATTAACTTCTTTTTTTAAAACAACAAAAAACAAAAGAAAAAGACCAATTATTAATAATATTACTAATAATGCAATCAGTAACTTAAGCCCTCTTTTTTTCTTTAAATTTCCTTTAGAATATGTTTTACTCATTAATATACCCACTTTCCTGCATCTATTGAAAAGACGCAACCACAATATTTTTGCATATATATATCCAATTCACGTGCCATTTTTTGTCCTTGTCTAAAATTTTCTGTATAGTCTATATATCTAAATTCAATTCCATACTCTTCTTGTAATTTTTTTCCAACCTGTTTTATTATTTCATGATTTTGATATGGACTAATAGTTAATGTTGTAGAAACTATATCAAAATTATTTTCTTTTGCATATTCAAAAACTTTTTTTAATCTAGTATAATAGCAATATTCACAACGTACCTTATATTTCTTCTTTTCTCCTACTTGCTCTACTACATCTTTTAAAAATTTATTTAATTCATATTCATCAATTATAATATTTTTTACGTCTTTTATATTACAAAATTTTATAAAAGCTTCTTTTCTTCTTTCATATTCTACTTTTGGATGAATATTAGGGTTATAAAAACAAGCAGTATAATCAACTTTTTCATAGCTTCCATCTTCATTTCTTAATCCTTTTTTTCTTAATTCATCCTCTATATATACAAAACATGGTGCACAACATGCATGCATAAGTAATTTTTTCATTTTATCCTCCACTATTTAAATTCCATACCCAAGTGTTCATAAGCAAGTTTCGTTGCGATTCTTCCCCTTGGACTTCTTGAAAGAAAACCTATTTGCATTAAAAATGGTTCATAATAATCCTCGATTGTATCTCTATCTTCTCCAATAGATGCAGCAAGAGTACTAAGACCAACTGGACCTCCACCAAACTTAGTTATTATTGCTTTTAACATTTGTCTATCTGTATTATCAAGACCTATTTCATCAATTTCAAGTTTAGCTAATGCTCTTTTTGCAATATCATAGTCTATATCATTTCTTTCTTCAAATTGTGCAAAGTCTCTTATTCTTTTTAAAAGTCTGTTTGCAATTCTAGGTGTTCCCCTAGATCTTGATCCAAGCTCTAAAGCAGCCTCTTCATCAATATTTATATTTAATATATTAGCACTTCTTCTAATAATTCTAGCTAATTCTTTTTCACTATATAAATCTAATCTTTGTATAATACCAAATCTATCTCTAAGTGGAGAAGATAAAGAACCAGCCTTTGTGGTTGCTCCAACTAAAGTAAATTTAGGCAAATCAAGGCCTATTGATCTAGCAGAAGGACCTTTTCCAATTACTATATCTAATCTAAAGTCTTCTAATGCTGGATACAAAACCTCTTCAACAGCTTTATTTAATCTATGTATTTCATCTATAAATAAAACATCATTTGGCTGCAAATTAGTAAGTATAGCAGCTAAATCACCTGCTTTTTCAATAGCAGGACCAGATGTTATTTTTATATTACTTCCCATTTCATTTGATATAATTGTTGCAAGCGTTGTTTTTCCAAGTCCAGGAGGTCCATATAACAAAACGTGATCTAAAGGCTCCCCTCTTTTTATTGCAGACGATATATATACTTTTAAATTTTCCTTTACTTTCTCTTGCCCTATATATTCTTCTATTGTTTGTGGTCTTAAAGTTACTTCTTCTATTTCACTTTCTTCATCTACATATTCTGGTGAAACCACTCTATCTTCAATCATGCCTTTTCCTCCAATATATTCAATACATTAATTATATCAAACATCAGTTTTTAAGTCAATTATATAATATATATTAAATCAAATTTATAATTTAATAATGAAATATATTTTTAGTATTACTAATATAATCTAATAGAGGTGCAACATGAAATTTATATGTATAAGACAATCAATAATTCTAATTTATACTATTTTAATTATTGTAATTTTAATTTCTATATCTTTTACATATATTATAACTAAAAATAACTATAATAACGATATAATAACAGAAGAAATTGAAGATGAATTAGAATTTATATGTGAAGACGAAAATAATTGTGAAGATTCAGTAAGAAAAGAATTATTAATAGAACAATATAATAATAAAAAATTAATAGCTCTTACATTTGATGACGGACCAAGTAAATATACAGAAACTTTAGTTGACGAAATGAAAAAACGTAATGTTCCCGTTACATTCTTTATCCTTGGCGAAAATGCTTCAAAAAGAATGGATACTTTAAAATTTCAAATTGATGCTGGTAATGAAATAGGAATTCATAGTTATACGCATAAATTATTTACAAAATTAAATGAAGATGAAATTCTAGAGCAAATTAATAAAACTAAAGAAGTTATTAAAAAAGTTTATGACAAAGAAATAGTATATATTAGAGTACCTTATGGTTCTAGAAATAAAAAGGTAGATTCCTCTCTTGAAAAAGCAAATTTAACTGATGTATTATGGAATGTAGATTCAAAAGATTGGAAATTTAAAAATACAACAAAAACATATAGTTATGTAATAAAAAAAGTAAAAGGAAATGATATTATACTTATGCATGATACATTTAAAACAAGTATTGAAGCTGCAGTAAAAATTGTAGATAAATTACTTGAAGAAGACTATACATTCGTTACAGTATCTGAATTTTATGAAACAAAAAACATTATAGAATTAAATAAATAAAAACAAATTTATTATACTTTATAAATTTATACATATAATATAAATATAGGAGTGATTAAATTGTCAAAAAAAATTAAATGGGAAGCCTTAATTGTAAGTATATTAATCCCAATAGGACTTGGTATAATAAGTGGAATTTCAGGTGAAGCAAGTGAAGTATTTAAACAGTTAGCGAAGCCAAGTTTTTCCCCACCTGCTATTGTATTTCCAATAGTGTGGACTATATTATACATCTTAATGGGAATATCTGCATATTTAGTATATATGTCAAGAGACAAAAGAAAAAGTAAAAGTGCCTTAAGAATTTATTTAATACAACTTCTATTAAATGGATTCTGGACTACGCTTTTCTTTAGATTTAGATTATTTCTATTTAGTTTTTTATGGCTTTTAATAATAATTGCATTTGTACTTGCAATGATAATTAAATTTTATAGAATTAATAAATGGGCGGCATATATTCAAATTCCATATTTACTATGGTTAATATTTGCATCTTTCTTAAATTATGAAATGTATCTAATAAATTAAATAGTAAATCTCTAATTCATATTAACATGAATTAGAGACTTCTACTATATTCCTAAATATTCTTCTAAGCAAACACCTTTATTATATATATCAGTAGCAACACTTGTACCAAGATATCTAATATGCCATGGCTCATACTGGTATCCTGTTATACTTTCTTTACCTTTTGGGTATCTAATTATAAAGCCAAATTTATGTGCATTTTGTGCAAGCCAAATACCAGCAGAAGTATTTCCATAGTTATTATCTATTGAACCGACATCAAAAGCAAGACCTGTCTGATGCTCTGAATGGCCCGGTTTAGCTGAGAAAGTATTAGCAATACTTTCACCATATTGAGCAACATAATTATTATATAAATTAGTTTGAGTCTGATATGATCTATAACCAGATATAAGTGGCATACTAAATCCTGCAGCACTTGCAGCATTTTTTAAAGCTATATATGCATTATATGCAGTAGGATTAATACCTGGGCTATATGTACTTGGTACTGAATATTTTTTGTTTACAACCAATATTCCGTTTATATATGTAAGATTTGCATTCTGTGCCCCCTGTCCAGGACTAGGGAAACTTGGTTTTTTAACTACATTTACAGTTATATCTCTTTCAATAATAGGCTCAGATGTATTTTTTACTTTTATATTACATTTGCCTAATTTTTTAGCTGTAATCTTACCATTTTCAACAGTAGCAATACTTTCATCAGAAGATATCCACTCTAAATCTTTGTTAACAGCATTATCTGGTACCAATGTAGCAGTAATTGTTACACTACCTCCAACATATAAAGTAGCGTTTGTCCTATTTAATTTTATATCATTTAATATTTCTAAAACATTAACAGATATACTTTCAGCCATATCTTCGTTATAAATTCTTACATTAATAGTAGCTTGTCCAGCTGATATAGCATTAATGCTATTCCCAGAAAGCTTTGCTATATTTTCATCAGAAGATTCAAAATATAAAGTTCTATTTGTAGCATTCTCAGGCATAACCTTGATACTAACCTCTTCAGTCATACCTCTTTTAATATTAAACTCTTTACTAGATATATCTATCCTATTAACTGGTATATATACAACTAAAAAATGATTATACTCTTTATTTAACAATTCTATTTCAACTTTATCTGAATTAATCTTTTCGGCAGACTGATATATAGTATAATTATTATTTGAATATGTATATATATCAACATACTCATTAGAAAAACTAGACCTATCTAAAGGAATAGAAATTGCTTTTACACTATCACTGCCTTTATTTATACTAATATATACATTTGAATAATCACTAAATCCATCTAAATTTCTAAAGTTATTTTGTATACTTGCTTTAAAATGTATATTTTTTTCTATTTTTTCATTATCTAATAGATATGAATAATTGTCTTTACATATATATATTTTCTTTTTATTATTTTTTATATATTCAATTGTCTTATTCCAAAGTATTAATTTATTGTATTTATAATGAACATTTACTATTTCTTCATTACTACTTACAATAGTATCATATATTTTTTTATTTATTAAATTATATGAAATTACACAAAATAACAAAACAAGTACTATTAAAGCAAATAAAATAATTAAGCTAATCTTAAAAATTTTTTTACTAGAAATTTTTTCTTGTTTTACTAACTGTCCACTTTTCTTTTTACTTTTTATCTGAGTTTTCTTTTTACTTAAGTTTTCTATAACTTTCTTCTTATTACCCATAATATATATACCTTCTTTAAAATCTATTATATTATATCACATAATTTTATAAATTGTATATAATAATGGTTATTATTTATATAAATATAGTATTCTACATTAAATTTATTATTTAAGTAGTTGTATTCTAAAGTTAAAACTATTATATTATCTTTATATGAAAAATCTACAAGTGATACATTACTAAAATATATACCATCGCCTCTTTTAGAAATTAAAGCAAATTTTTGAATATCTTTATTATAATAAGGATGAGATTTTAAATCTATATTCTTGCTTCCAAAATAATCAAATATAATTTTGCTTATCACTTCTACATTAACATATCCTTGCTGAAAATATTTTGTATTTTCTTCTATATAACAAAACTCATCATTCTTATATGAAATATAAGAAGAATATGTATCTAAATTTTTTAATATATATTGAACAGCAAAATTAACCATACCTTCATCAGTAAACTTACCATTATTTTGTACATCTAATAATATATCATCTATTTCTAAAATATTATTATATATTTGCTCTTCATTTACAAAATTAATATTTACTACATCTATATCATGGTGAATTTTACTCCCTAAAAAAACAAATATAACTAGTAATATTATTAGCATTATATTAAAAAATCTTTTTACTTTCATACTATAATATACTAATTACATTTAAAAAATATTAATAAGTTATTATTTTAGAATTTGAGTTAATCTACCTTTATTATCAAAATACTCAAATTTTGCATATGATCCATTTACAATTGTAAATTGAGGTGGAACATGTCCAATATCAACATCATATATAACATTTACATTTAAGTCACCTAAAACCTTTTTTAAAGCATATTCATATGTAAAATCAGGATTTGAAATATTATTTATTGTTCTTCCAAATAAAAATCCCTTTGTATTAAAAAAGAAGCCGGCATTTTTCATTTGTAATAATCTTCTATATAATTCTAAACTATCAAGTCCAAAATTATCTATATACCATATAATACCTTCATCAAACTGTTTACAAAAGTTAATTGTATTATCATACTTTGTCCCTATAAGTTGTGTAATTACATCTATGCATCCACCTATTATTCTACCACTAAATGAGCATTCATTATCTTTATATAAACTTTTATATTTTACTTTTTCTGTTAAATTATATTCTAACGAATCTTCCAATTCTTCTTTTTGATACATATCAAAGCTATCCTGAATAAATTCATTATTAAAAAAATCACCTTTTAATAGCTTTATTGTATTTAGTAAAGATTTATGATATTTCTTCATAGCAAATTCACTTATATTTTCTGCATGCAAAGTTGCTATGTTGTAATTAGTAGTTAAATAATAATTAATTAGTGAAATATCTGAATATCCTTGTAAATATTTTATAACATTACAATTATTAATATCCTCTTTATATTTATGTAAATATGGTATAATGTCAATGGCAAACTCTCCTCCACGAGCAGCTATTATATGTTTTATATCGTTATCTAAATATATCTTTATAAACTCTTCTGCCCTTGTACTATCACTTGCACTAACAAAATTCTTAGCTTCATTTCTTACATCACTTGTCTCTATAATATTAAATCCATACTTTTTAAGATTTTCTTCTGCCAAGCTTATTTTTTCTAAATTAGCACTTAAACTAATAGCAGTTATTCCTACTGTATCATTATCTACTAACTTTTTTGGATATTTCATCATTTTCCTCCCCTAAATATATAATATAATGCACATTTAAATATATAAAATCGGGGTGATTAATCACTCCGATTCTAACCTACACCTTCTATTCTTGGTATATCATTTGGATCAATGTTTGGATCTGGCTCACTTTCATATGTTGATGGAATGTAGTATGAAACTTCTGCATATAACACATTATTTTCTTCATAGAAACATAACTCATAATTTAATCTTTCTTCAAATAATGTTATATAGTGAATTGTTTCTCCACTTTTTAAATTCTCGTATGGTGATTTTGTAGCATCTGCATCCTTTTCTATATCTTTATTTCTATCAAATTCTACTATCTGCTTACTTATTTCATCATAATTTAAAAAGCCCATTACTTTTCCTCTATACTCATCTATCTTTTTTTCTATTTCTTCACTACTTGCTTTTTCTACATCTTTTATTAATACTGACTTTATTGTATTTTTATATTCTCTATCATAATTACTTCCTATTTTTACTGTTATATACTCTGAATCATATCCATAAAATTTTACTTTTGCTCCATATGCTTTTTTATTTAACTGTATAAGCCATATAGTATATTCACATTCCTCTTGCTTTCCTTCTATAAATGAATTATCTTCTAAATTTATATTTTCATCTACGTCTTTTATACCACCTGTAACTAGAAAATATACTACTACACCAATTATTGCTAATATTATTACTATTGTTACAATCATATATATTCTTTCAATCTTTTTTCTTTTGGCGTCCACTATTATTTCCTTTCTATTAGGAACTTCCTATTCTTAAGAAGTTCCTAAATTTTTAAATAATATTTTTAATTAATTTATTCTTACATAGTCACCTGATACCCATCCTGTTTTTGTTCCAAGTGCTGTATCTACTTGTAAGTTTCTTGCTGCACATGTTACATAAAGCCAAAGTGTTCCTGAAGAGCCATAGTTTTGATATGCCGCATTTGTTATTGTACAGTTTGCTCCTCTTACTGCATATGTTGGCCATGTTGAACCACCTATATTAGCATATCCTGAGCCTGGTCCTGTTCTCATATTAACATCATTTGAACCACCCATTACTCCTGTTGCGTTATTAAATGACCACTGTGCATATAACGTTACTGTTCCACTTGTTGCTAGATTTAATATTGATTGTCTATTTGAATATGATGTACTTGTTCCGGCTGAATTTCTGTTCCAATTTCTAAACGACCATCTAATAGTTCCTCCACCACCGTTAGGCCAGTTCTTTACAAATCCATTTGCTCGTAGATTACTTGCTGTTCCATATCTATGTGTACTTGTTGCTGTACTTCCTCCTGTTGCTCCATTTCCGTTATATGCTACATAGTATGTATTTCCTGTTCTTGAGAAGTTTGCTGTTACTGTTCTTGTTGTATTCATTGTTGCACTTGATGGTGACCAACTTGAAAAGCTTGTTGAATATCCCGTTGCTGCTGTTGGACTTGCTGTTACTCTTCTACCATCACTCATAGTAAGCGTAGAACCACTTGTCGAATATGAAGTACCGCTTAATGTTATCAAGCTACTTGCAGATACTGTACCATAACTTGAACTATTTCTTGCTATCGTTAATGTATAGAAATCTATACGTATATCTACTGTTGATGTTCCTAGAGTTCCACTTCTACTATATGGTATATTTGTTCCATCTACTCTTACTCCATTTACTGACCAGCTTGTTCCATATGGGTGTGCAGTCCAGTAATCAGATACATAACCTTTGTTAACTCCTCCAACTGTTAAATTTGCTGTTACTCTACTACTACTTCCATAACTTGCTCCATCTAAGAATAAATTTAAATCTATATAATAGCTATTTATTGTCCACTGTGCATACAATGTATGGTTTGCAGCTGTTGTTACTGCGGTAGTACCTAGTACTCTTGATCCACCACTTGGTGCTGTATACCAACCAGTAAATGTATACCCTGTTCTTGTTGGTGCTGGTAATGAGCCATATGTAGAGCCAAAAGTTACTGTTTTACTTGTTGGTGATACGCTTCCTCCATTTGCATTAAATGATACTGTAAATGTCCTTTGTACTTTATTTACAGATACTGATCTTTTTGCAGCATTTCCTGCTTCATCTCTTGCCCATATATAATATGTTCCATTAGATGTTATATCATATCTTCCTCCACCACCTTTTGTTCCAGGTGTATTATAATAAGTATATCCTGGTGCTGATGTACTACTTTGATTTATTCCATATCCTGTTACACCTACATTATCTGTTGCTGCAAATATAATTGAGTTTTCAGTTCCATTAATTCCAGTATCTATTACATCTGCAAATGCTACATACCATGTTACTGGATTTGATGCTGTAGCAGCTGGTCCATTTAAGTAATAAAAGTTAGTTGAACTAAATGAGCCATCTGAGCCACATTTTAATCTAAATACATATTCTTCAAATTTTCCTGTTCCTGCTTGACTTGTTAACCATTCTCTAACCATTCCTGTTGAGCCAGTAGCATTAGTAGCGAATTCTAGCGTATATCCTAGCGGTATTTTTGCTATTATTCTAGTTACAAACTCCTTATTTGCTGCAGTTCCATTTCCAAAATAGAATCCACCTAATCCTGGACTTGCTGTTCCACTAGTCCTAATTTGCATCATATATGATGAACTTGTTGGTGCATCTGATGATTTTGCAACTCTCGTATTTGTTACTGTTCCATTACCAGAGTTGTTATATACATTAGTGCCATTTAATCCACTTGTAAATGTCTGATCTTTAAACAATGATGTTCCTGTATATATTCTTGTTATTGTTGGTGCTGTTCTATCGACTTTAGTTACTGATACACTCTTTTTACCTATATTACCATTTGCATCTCTTACCCATATATAATGTGTACCATTAGCTGTTATCTTAGATGTTCCTCCACCTACTAGTGTTCCAGGTGTATTTACAGTAGTATATGTTGGAGCTGTTGTATTGCTTTGGTTTATTCCATAGCTTGTTACACCTTTATTATCTGTTGCAGTAAATATAATTGAATTTTCTTGACCAGTAATTCCTGTATCTATTACATCTGCAAATGCTACATACCATGTTACTGGTTTTGATGATGTAGCAGCTGGTCCATCTAAATAGAAAAAGTTTGTTGTACTAAATGAACCAGAAGGATCACATTTTACCTTAATTATATATTCTTCAAACTTTCCAGTTCCTGCTTGACTTGTTAACCAAACGTCATTTGAATCACCGTAATTGTTTCCAATCATATTAGATGCCCAATTTATAGTATAACCTACGGGAATTTTTGCTATTATTCTAGTTACAAACTCCTTATTTGCAGCAGATAGTGTTTCAAATGTAAATCCACCTAATCCTGGTCTTGCTGTTCCACTAGTCCTAATTTGCATCATATATGATGAACTTGTTGGCGCATCTGATGATTTTGCAACTCTTGTGTAAGTGACAGTTCCATTAGCAGCATTATTATATAATCTTGTTCCATTTAATCCACTTTTAAATGTTTGGTCAGTATACAAAGATGTTCCTGTATATACATTAGTAATTTCTGGTGGCAGTCTATCAATATTTGTTACTACTATTTCCTTTTTACCTACATTTCCTGCCAAGTCTTTTACATAGAAATAATATGTTCCATTATCATATATTGTATATCTTTGCGTTATTTGTGAGTTAGTTTTTGTAATAGATGTCCAGCCACCACTATTTGCATTTAAGTTACCGTCTGTACTAAACTGGTAAGCAACTAGACCGCTTAAGTTATCAGTTGCTTTACCAACTAGTATTAATTCTAAAGTACTAGTTGGAGATTCTTCACTTACTAAGCTATCTATTGTTGGAATCTCTTTATCAATATTTTGTATTGTAAGAGTTTTGCTAAGTCCAGATTGATCTGTAACATCTACATATCTAGCATAAACTGTAGTATTATTTTCACTAACAGTTGTTCTGTATTCACCAGAAGTATTTATATTACCAATTACTTCCCAATCTGTTCCATTTTTGCTATATTGTACTCTCATTCCTGGTATAGCAGAATATTTTATTGTAACATTTACATCACCATTTGTCCAATCAGTTGGACTTGCTTCTATTACAATGTTTTCTGCGCTTGGTACTGTTTCTGTTGTTACCTCTTTTTCAATTACCCCTTCATTTCCAGCATTATCTACTATTACTACTTTAATATTATACTTTGTATTTTGCTTAATATCTGTAGTGAAAGTATAGTTTGGATCATTTTGAGTTGCTTGTATAATTCCATCTATATAATATCTAAACTCTTTTATACCACTTAAATTATCATCAGGCTCTGCTACTTTAGCAGTTATTGTATTAGTAGAAGTTGTTAATTCTAAATTTCCAGTTGGATTTTCTTTATCTATTAATATTTCAGCTTCAGAAGTAACTTCATTTGCTCCATCACTAGTTATAACTGTTGCCTTTGACTTACCTTGAAGTGCTAGAACGCTACCAACTTGTGTTTTTCTACTTATAGTATTTGCACCTGATACAACATATGAAGTTTCTGTATTTTGATCAGTTTGAACAGCTTCTATATATACACTTTGATTTGTCCATTCTCCTGGTACATAATCTGAACCATTTTTATCATTTAATCTTAAAATAACTCTTCCGATTAAAAGTTCACTAGTTGAAAAAGCTACTTCATCTGATGTAAAAGTATTATCATAATTATCTGATACCTCAACTTTTAGTTTGTAACTCCAGTTGTATTTTAAGCCTTTAATTGTATATATTCCTTCTGCAACTGAATCACCAACAACAATCCATCTAGTCCCATCATATACATAATATGTATAATTAAAATCACCTTTTGGATTCCCTGTTAGGTTAACTTCAGCTTTTGCTGTACTTGTAGTAGTATCTGATACACTAACAGAGTCTATACCTGTTAACATACCATCATTTCCTACTAATAGTCCCATTTCTTTAGCTATTTCTTTTGTTCTTTCATCATCGCCTTGATATCTTACTCCATCTTTTTCAGCAACATAATCACCAGTATTTAAATAGCTATCTGGAACTACACCATCAAAGTCTGAGTTTTTAATTTTACTTTCGTCACCTTGATAACCATACAAAACTTCTCTATACCTTTGGTCATAATTATCAAGCATAGTCCTCATATCAGTTCTAAGTGCAGCTTCTTTTGCTACATCAATGGTATCTTTATTTACTACCATTAAAATTACTGCTGAGGCTAATATAATCATTACTATTACCGTAATAATTAAAACCATAAGAGAAATTCCCCTAAATTTTTTCTTGTGATTTACATCTGTAGTTTTCATAAACCCCTCCTAATATACAAACATTAAAAAGTAACTACAATTTTGTTATCTTTAATTGTTGAATTTAAACCGTTTTGTATATGCCAATCGTTATATTGATTTAAATACGAATAAGCTTTTGTACTATCATAATCTGTATATAACATTACTTCTTTTTTATCTTTTATATATATTGGTGTCATAGTAATAGTATCAAGCTTTTTATCTTTTGAAATATTAATATCAAATAAAAAACTTTCCTTTCCAACATATAAATCTGAGTCACCTATTAAATAGCCAAGTGAAAATATAATTGGTTTACCTTTATACATTTCTAAAGGATATACTCCTGCAGCATGTTCTCCAACTACTAAATCAGCTCCTGCATCAATAGCCACTTTTGCAATTTGTCTCATTTGAGATGTAACATTATATACATACTCTCTACCCCAATGTATATCAGCAATAACAATATCTGCTGATTGTTTAGCTTCTTTTATATTTTTTTCTAGGTTATCTTTACTATATACTGAAATATCGTTTTTAGTATAATTATTGCTTGTCCCAAGTATTACTGAATTTGTTGATACAATTGCGACTTTTTTATCTCCTTTTTCAAAATATACTGGCATATTTTGTCTACCTGCTACAAATATATCATTTTCTTCTAAAATCTTAGTTGTATTTTTTATAATATCGCTTGGATAATCTGTTATATGATCTGATGCAATTGAAACACAGTCTAAGCCTAAAGCATTTAAACCACTTATTACTTCTTTTGTAACCAAATACTTAGACTTTGCATTTTCAATTTTTTCTAAATTTGTAATATTAGTAGAAAAATTAGCATATGTAAAATCAGATTTATTAGTTAATGAATATATACCCTTAAACGCTTTTGAATAATAGTAATCCAAATTATCAGTAACTTCTCCACCCATCATAATTTCACCAAGTAAAGTTATTGTCATGTTGTTATATGTTAAAGGTTCTAAATTATTATCTTCTTTTTCTTCGTTATTTTCTTCTTCATCTACATCACTTATTGCTCCTATTACTTCTTCAAACTCATCAGTACTATTTTCATTTTCTTCTTCACTAGTACCAGTATTAGTATCAGTTGATATATTTTGATCCTTTTCAGCTTTATATACAATAGTAGAATTTTTTACTTTATTTTTTAATATCATACCTGTAACAACAGTAAAAGTAATAAAGCAAACTGTAATTATGCAAGTTAAAATTACAGCATTTTTTATTGTAAGATATTTCCTAATATCATATCGTCTTTTATTAAATCTAATTCTGTCTTTAACTGACATCCCCATTTGCTTTTATCACCTCTTACTTTTACTTTTATATAATTTGAAGTATAGCCATATAAAAAGCCATCTTCATATACTTCAAATAAAACATCCATTTTTTTTCCTAAATATTTTTTCATGTAGTCATTCTTTAATATATTTGCCAAAGTTATAACTTTTTCACTTCGCATATTAGCAATATTTCCATCAATTTGGTTTTCCATCTTAGCCGCTTTAGTCCATTTTCTTTTAGAATATTTAAAAGTATGAACTTCATAAAACCCTACTCTTTTAATTCCTTCTATAGTATTTTCAAATTCCTCATCAGTCTCGCCAGGAAATCCTACAATAATATCACAAGTAAATGCAACATCTTTTATATTTTTTCTTAACTTATCTGTTATATTAAAAATGTCTTCTCTTGTATATTTCCTATTCATTCTTTTTAATACATTATTATCTAAACTTTGAACTGATATATGGAAATGAGGACATAGCTTGTCTATCTTAGAAAGTCTTGTTATAGCCTCATCAGTTAAAACTCTTGGCTCTATAGATCCAAGTCTTATTCTTTTTAGCCCTTCAACTTTATTTATCTTTTCAATAACATCTATAAGAGAAATATCGGTATCCAAATCTTTACCATAAGATGCAATTTCTATACCAACTAAAACAACTTCACCTACACCACTTTTTACTAAAGATTTTACCTCAGATATAATATCATCAAGTTTTCTACTTCTTACTCTTCCACGGACATATGGGATAATACAATAAGAACAAAAGTTATTACATCCATCTTCTATTTTTACACTTTCACGTATGTTAATTCCCTTTTCCAATCCACCTTTTTGAGTATACTTTTTAATCTTACCAATGTCACTAATTTTATATAATACATTTTGTTTTTTATTTTGTTTTAATAAATAGTCTTTTACAATATTTACTATATCTTGTTTTTCTTCATTTCCAATTACAATATCTACATTTTCTAATTTTCTATCATCATTAATTTCTTGTGCGTAACAACCAGCCAAAATAACAATTCCACCATGTCTTTTTGCCTTGCTTAAAGCTTGTCTTGTTTTTCTTGTAGATAAGTTTGTAACACTACAAGAATTAACCACATATATATCTGATTTCTCATTAAAATCAACAATAGAAAATCCTTCATCTGCAAATTTTTTTTGCATAAAATCAGTCTCATATTGATTTACTTTACAGCCTAATGTATAAAATGCAACTTTCACTGTTATCTCCTTAATATATACATATATATTTTACTACATATATATTTTTATTGCAAGAAAAAAACGATAAAAAAATATAATATAAATAAAAGAAAAAAGCCATAACTTTTTTAGTAAAAACTAAATAAAGAAGGCTTCTTAAGTAAATTTATAAATTTCAATAACAAAATTATCGCTTTTTGTCTTTCTAACTGTTTTCCCAACTTTCATTTTCCCACATTTTTTAAATGAAACAATGTCATTTTCTTTTACTTGAACATGAGGATAAAACATATTCCTGTCATTTAAGAAAAGATCTCCTTTTAAAATCTTTTCTTTTGTTTGCATCCTACTAAGATTGTATACTTCGCTTAATATTGCATCAATTCTAAGCGAAGGTATAATATATTCTTTTTTAACAAGATTAACACTAATATCTAAAATTTCTTTACTACTTAAGTCTATTTCCTCAAGCTTTACTTCTTGATTTCCAACCTTATATAAATTAGTTATTAAATAACTAGTAACTGACTTCATACAAAAGACATATGCATGTTCATCATATGCAAAAATGTCACCAATCATTTCATTTTTTATACCAAGTGAATATATTCCTCCCATATAATCTTTATGTATAAGTTTATTCTTTATATTCGGAATTATTTTTAAACATGATATAGCGTCATTATATATTTGGTCACTATTTTCTATATAATCTGGTATAAAAAATATAACTTTTTTGTTACAATATTCATTTGGAGAATAAATACTAAAAGATACCTTTAATTCATTTAAAACTCTATTTGCCAAATCAAGTTCATGTAAATTTAAAAAATTAGTATATATAACTTTATTTTCTTTATCAAATCTAAAAGCTTTATCAAGAATATTAGATATTAATATTTTTTCCTCTTTATTTTCGTAACTTTCAAGTATTTTTGCTCTTTTCTCACGTGTAAACATATCTTACTCCTCATGTGATAAATTATTAAAATATTCTTTTAAAATATCTATTACAATTTTAATATCATCACATCTATTTATCTTGTCTTTTATTTTTGTACTTTCTTTTAATCCTTTTAAATACCAAGCTATATGTTTTCTCATTTTTAATGTTGCTTGTTTTTCATCATCATAGGAAAGTGCATAGTCTATATGCTTTAAGATTATTTCTAATCTTTCCATGTTACTTGGAATATAGTCTTTTCCTTCTAAGATACTTTTAAATATCCAAGGATTTCCTTGAGCGCCACGTGCAACCATTATCCCATCACACTTTGTATATTCAAACATATTTTTAGCAGATTCTACATCAACTATGTCTCCATTTCCAATAACAGGAATACTAACACTTTCTTTTACTTTACGTATAATGTCTAAATCAGCTTTTCCAGTATAATACTCCTGTCTTGTACGTCCATGGATTGTTATCATTGATACACCATAAGCCTCACACATTTTAGCAACTTCAACAGCAGTTATATGATTATCGTCAAACCCTTTTCTAGTCTTTACAGTAATTACTTTCTTTGAAACTTTAACAGCATCTTTAATTATTTTTTCAACATTTTTTAAATCTAAAAGTAAACCAGCACCATCACCATTTTTAACTAGTTTAGGTGCTGGGCATCCCATATTTATATCTATTATATCAATCTTGTTATTTTCATTTAGTTTTTCTATTGTATTTGATATAACCTTAGCACTACTACCAAATATTTGAACTGCTGAAGGTCTTTCTTCTTCCATAACCTCCAGCAATCTTTCTGTTTTACTACTTTCAAATTCCATTGCTTTACTACTTGCCATTTCTGTATAAGTAAGCCCTGGATTAAAATTCCTACACAACTTTCTAAAAGGTATATCTGTAACGCCAGCCATAGGTGCCAAAAAAACATTGTTTTTTATATTTAAATTTTTTAACTTAATCTCATGTATAAAATTTTTCATGCTTCTCCTTAATAACTAAAATATTTTACTGATCTATAAGTATAACCTTTTAAGTAATAAACATTTAAAGACTCTTCAGCTACTATATATACGTCTTTATTATTTAAATTACCGTTTCCATTTTCAATTGTAGAATCATCTATTTTGCTCATATCTACAACATATAACTTAGAATTAATATCTCCTCTTTGAGCAAGTAACTGCTTTAATTCATTAGATACTGTATCAGCTGCAACTATTTCATTTGTTACTGGCAAAGTATCATTTTTTATATAATATTCATTAACAGCATCAGCAGTTCTAGATACCATTGATTTAAAATCCTCAAAATTTGCAGTATTAATCGCACCAGCACCCACAACGCTTGCAGTAGTTATAATTGTTATCATTATAACTATTGCTATTAAAACTATAGATAAAGTTACACCTTTTTTCATATATATTCCTCCAATTATTTACATCTAATATTTTACCATATATAGTAAAGAATTGCCATATATTTTTAAGTAAAAAATAAAAAAGTTACCATATTGGTAACTTTTTAAATGCTAAAAATATATTCAATTTCTTTTATAATGTCAGCAAGTAAAGAAAACGACTCTTTTTCAATAGGTAACCTTAATACAAATTTACTATTTTTAAAAGTAAATTTAACTTTTTTTAAAACATCTGAGCAAATGTTATCAAAAAGTTTACTAATTAAATCATCATTTTTAGTATTTAGAAAAAATGAGATTTCAATCTTACCATCTTTTACATCAACAAAAAAAGTCTCTTTGTACGGCATGTCTATATCTAAAAGCCGACTTCTTACCTTCTTTACTTTCATAGCAACAGAAGATCTTGTTAAGTTAAACTTTTTTGCTATAACAAATTGTGTTATTCCAGAGAAAAAATAAAGTGGAATAAGTCTATTTTTCCCAGAAAAACAATTGAGTATAATACTAATAGCTTTTTCAATATCACTAATTCTTTCCATATGTTCATCCATGCTAATTGCATCCATATCAACATATCTATCAATTAGCAATACTTCTTTATCACTTTTAGAATTAATATTATCCTCAAAGTGTAAATCATTTAAATACTTCTTTTCACCATAAAGAGAACAAAAGTAATAAAATAAATTTTATTACTCTCTCAGTTTATTTTGAGAGTTTTTTTAAAGATGTTGTATTTAAG